>ONMI01000117.1 GCA_900318915.1 uncultured Prevotellaceae bacterium
AACGAAGACTGCATGATCATCAACACCCGCATCGAGAACGGTGAGGAAGTCGACCTTCCCGCTGATGAGTGGACACTGGTAGACGGTGGCGGCAATGTCATCCTCGAGGGCGAGAACGAGATGGTGAAGAATACCGGCTGCCTTGACTTCGACGGCAACTACAACAAGTGGTACACCACCACCGCCGAGTCTATGGACGAGCAGGAGCTGGAGATGGTCTACAAGGCCTACCTGGACGGCGAGTACATGAGCGAGGACCTGAAGGACTACATCTGTGAGCAGATGGGCGTCCTCCGCTGC
Source organism: uncultured Prevotellaceae bacterium (assembly GCA_900318915.1). Taxonomy (GTDB): domain Bacteria; phylum Bacteroidota; class Bacteroidia; order Bacteroidales; family Bacteroidaceae; genus Prevotella. The sequence goes on from ONMI01000117.1 coordinate 301, forward strand.
AAGCACATCAAGGTGCTGCCCACCGAGCTGATGGTTTACACACAGAGAGGCACCGAGACCGTGGACTTCGACGGTCAGCAGGGCGAGTTCAGCGAGGATGAGTGGAAGGACGAGCTCGAGGAGCAGGGCTTTGAGCCCGAGGCCGTGAAGGAAATCATCGACAAGCTCGAGATGCTCGAGGTCATCGCCTGACACATCACCGGGAGGCTCCGGCCTCCCACCCTATTCAATCACAAGAAATTCAAACATTAAACATAAAGAGATATGAAAGCGAAAGTGTTATACAAGGAAGCAGCCCCCGGCCAGACCTTCGACTGGCTGACCGTAAAGGAGACAGGGAAATCGTTTGTGGTCGTCGTCAAAACTAATTGGCAGGGCGGGTATGACCGTGAATACAGATACCGCAAAACTCAAGAAATGGCGCACGATATAGACTACCTTTGCCGCACCGAGGACAGCCCCTGGTTCTACCACTATTATATAGAAGGTGAGTTCCATCAGAAGCCCTACTGGAGACATGAAAGGATGATTTACTAACCGATAAAACTCACAGATATGAAAACGAAATGGTACTACGCTATCCTCACGAACGGGGGCTACGAAGTGGAAACGAGGGTTATGGCCTGTAATAAGGCCGAGGCAGCCGAGAAGATGGGCTGCAAGGTATCACAAGTACACGTAAGTTCTATACAGCTATGAGACAATTCCCACTATTCATTATAGATACTTCCCGGTCACATGGTCGTGGCCGGGAGGTTGACTTCGTCTCCTGCACAAGTCGGGAGATTCCATTCGTGGCCGAGGTGACGCTGATGGACGCAGCCGCCCTCGCCATTGACCAGGACTGGAGCCAGAAGAACCCGCTTTGCCTCTACTCCGATGAGCGGCACGGCATACGGGCAAAACTCAAGGTAGTAGACTGTCCAAAGGATTGCAAGCAGGGCGACCTTAGGCAGCTCATGAAGCGGGCCTTGAAGGAATGGTTGCTTCGCCGTCAAACCGTGTCGGTAGACCTTTCCGACGTGTCTACCGAAGCCATTCTCAAGTTCTGTGACCTTCTGCTTCAGCAGACCGCCGAGAATCTTCGGGAGGATCCAAATGACTCACAGGCAAAAACAGTAAAAGCAATTCTAACCCAAATAAAGAACGACTATGAACAAAGAATGTAAAAAAACAATATCCATTAGGATTTACGAACAATATGAACCAATGTTGAAGAACTGGGGTAACGGGTCTATCAGTGCCGGTGTCAACGAAGTGATTGCCCGTCTCATTGAGCACGAGAAGTCCGCATCTTACGAAGTGAGCAGTCTTCTCTCTCCTAACGAATGGAAGTTTTTGGCCGATGTTCTCAACGGCTTCAATCCTGAAGGTGTGCGCTTTTCCAAATCTGCGCTTTCCGTTGAGTGTATGGATGCCGAGAAATTTGACGGGAAAGCGACAAGGTGGGGTGTGTCCATTCCGGAGCTTGTCAAGAAGATAAACTCAATGCCCGCAACCTGCATTGATGCTATCTACCGGGAAGTGGAGAAGTTTTGGAACGAGCAGCCGGATCTTGAGAGCTGGGCAAACAGCATGGGCAGCCGAATGTTGAATCTAAATTCATGAGCAATGATAACGTTTGAAACAATTCTTACACGGCCTGAAGGAGACAGCCGTCGTGTCCTGACGATTTTCCGCTTCAGAGGAGAGGGCGGCAAAGCATACGGAGTGCAAATAGTGATGCCAGCAGCAGCTTTCAGACAGGAAGGCGTGCCGCTTTTCATAGAGCCGGTATTGGCGACTCTCAGGAATAGCTTTCCCGATGAACCGCTTGCAGAGAGCCTTACTGATGACATCCGCAAAGCGGTGATTGACCTAATCAATAAGCAAAGCGAAAGATAGGTCCGTGAATACTAAGAGGTGGGCAAATCGCTCACCTCTTAACATTTGATTCCTTATTCACTCGCCACCGTATAAAAAGGATGGTGCCCACGGCAATCAGAAAGCCGGTGCCGGTCACCTTCATGAACTCCAGGAATGTCGGCTTCTTCTCCACTACCTTCTCCTTCTCCCTCTCTCTGTCAAGCAGCCTCTGTAGCGAGTCGTTCTTAGCCTTGTACCTATCCGTGGAGTCCACGATGATAATCCGCTCGCTGTCGTGGTAGTGGTGAATTTCCTTGATGGTGTCGCCTGCCTGGTTGAGCGTGATTAAGTGTTGCTCGACTTGTCGTGTGGTGTCGTGGACGGCAAGCAGCTTCACCTCCCTAACAGTGTCGGAATGGTTGACGTACAAGGTATCATGCGTGTAGACCCTCTCCACCTCACGGGTTGTCTTGCAGGAGGCGAGCAGGGAGAGGATGACGGCGAGGCACACCGCCAGCACCATGAGGATGGTGAGGGTGTGGGAGGTGGGGTTGTAGTCTTCGTCTTTCATGCCGATATGATGCTGATGATTCCGCAGATGGTGATGGCCACACCGAGGCCGAGGAGGAAGCCGAGGAAGCGCCCGATGGCAGATTCAAGGTCACGGGGATGCGGTTCGTAGGGGTCGAAGGTATAGGGGTTGTATGGAGGTTCTTCTTTCATGGCTTGTATGTGCTATAGATGGTTTTGC
>ONMI01000116.1 GCA_900318915.1 uncultured Prevotellaceae bacterium
GACATCAAAATGCGGATGCTGAAGATTGCAGAACTGAAGCGTATCATGGGCTTCCCGGAGAACTATACGCTCATCGGCACGCAGGCCGAGCAAAAGAAGTTCATAGGCAATGCCGTAGAGGTAAATATGAGCCGTGTGCTCTGTGAGGCCCTGTCGAAAAGGCTGAAGAATGAAAAGAATGACTAAGTATGAATAACGACAACCCCATTTAAAATCAAAAAAGAATTATGGAAAGAAAGAATTTCAACATTCGCCTGAATTTACAGGCAATGAACGGAGCGTTTCTCCGCAATATGACATCAAGTAAGACCGGCGTGACCAAGCGCTGCATCATCATCCCCGTGGACGACAACCCGTCGATGTACGTCGGCGAGAAAGGCACCTACCTGAACGCCATCGCCTACGAGCTGGAGCAGCCTAAGTATGACGACACCCACATGCTGAAGCCCGACCTGCCCAAGGAGGTGCGCGAGCAGATGACGGCGGAGCAGCGCCAGCAGGTGCCCGCCATCGGCAACATGCGTCCGCAGAAACCAGCGGGACAGCAGGTGACGGGCACCGTGACAGTATCGGATGATCCGCAAGACGATGTGCCGTTCTAATAATTACAGAAATGAGGACCGAACAAATGATGCAAAAAGGCAGAATCTACATCAGCGGCCCGATTAGTGGCCGTGACCTTGGCGAGGCGAGAGCGCACTTCGCCAAGGCAGAGAAAACGTTGCGCTGGCAGGGCTACCGCACTGTCAACCCTCTGAGGATGTGGTTGCCGGTATGGCTGGCACGGCACGGATGTTACAGGCTGTGCCTGCTGATGGAATTAGTGTGGATGGCTTACCGTGCAGATGCCATTTACCTGCTCGACGGATGGCAGCAGAGCGGTGTGGCGCGAACGGAAAGGTCGCTTGCCATGGCTCTTGACATCACACTGAAATATGAGAACTACAAGCCACGGCGCACCGGCACCAAGGCTGTGAAGAAAGACTATGACAGGCTGGTGGGCGAAGGGAAAATCCCGCACAAGACATCGGTACTGTCGGAATGAGAAAAGCAAATATATGTTCAACCCAATAAAATTTTTCAGTTATGACACAAATGACACAAATCACATTTGGCAGTAAGGAACTCAACCGCGCACTGGCCGTGGTGAGCAAGGTAATCAACAAGCGCAACTCGCTCCCCATCCTGGAGAACGTGCTGCTGACGAAAGACGGCGACAGGTTCTTCCTGACGGGCAGCAACGGCGAGGCATGGGGCAGGCTGCGTATGCCCGAAAACTCTGTGGGGCAGTTGGGCGGAGAGTTCAAACCGCTGTGCCTGCCTACGGAGATGCTGCGGATGGCGGTGGGCACACTGCCCGAGCAAAGGCTGGTGTGCAACATCGACGATAACAGCATGACAATGACAATGAAATATCATGCGGGCGAGTTCGTCCTGCCTGTGCTCGATCCTGTGGACTATCCCGACGTGCCGGTGGTGGAAAAGCCTGAATGCGAGTTCACCGTGACGGGCGGCTGGCTGATGTCGGAAATCAAAGGTGCCAAGACATGTGTGAGCGACAATCAGATTCGTCTGCAGATGGCCAATGTGGCCCTTGACGTTGATGTAGAGGGTGTGAATGCCGTGGGCACCAATGGGCGAATGCTTTACAAGAATCGGCTGCAAGTGGGCGTGGGCACGGGCTTCATGCAGGGCACGCCGCAAGTGGTGCTGGTGCATCAGTCGGTGTTCGGCGTCATTGCCGACGCATTCAACGCAAAGGACGAGGTGAAAATTTCCGCCATGCCGACCATGGTGAGGGTGGCATCGGAGGACTTCACGTTGACCTATCGCCCGGTGGATGGCCGCTACCCCAACTACAATTCTGCCATCCCGAAGGAACAACTCTATCATATCACGGTGGATGTGCGCTCGCTGACCACGGCACTGAAGCGCGTGGCGATATTTGCCAATGAATCGTCCAAACTGGTGACAATGGAGTGGGGCAACGGACAACTGTTGCTATGTAGTGAGAACATCGACTTCAGCCAGGCGGCCACGGAACGTGTGACACCAGCCGGAGAGGATGTGCAGATGAAGGAAGGCTTCAAGATAGGCGTGAACGGCAGCGAATTGCTTGAATTGCTGGGCTGCGTGAAGACCGAAAATGCCGTTATGGAGTTCAGTGATCCAAGCCGCGCCATCACTATCCGCGAAGAGGATGCCAACAGCCTGATGACGTTGCTCATTATGCCGATGCTTATCAACGAATAGACCTTATCGTTTGTTGTTGGTCTGTTCATGACTGGAGCCGTGGGGTTGCCTGCGGCTCCTTTTTTTCGGAAGACACGCCCATAACCATCTCGCTCAACTCAGACTGGGCAGATCCGTGAGAGGTCGGCCCTGCGCCTTTTTTTTGCCTGTTCCCCTGTGTTAAATCTTGCTAAAACTTTTCTTTCCACCTCTTGCGTGTGCTTGTTTTGGATGTTTTGGGCGAATTTTATTGTTATTCAAAATAGATACTTTCAAAACTAAAATAAAGTTAAAGAAATAATTATAATGATTAAACATTTTGAAAGAATATCTGAAATGATTATTTTTGCGACAGAATTTTAAACTTAATCAAAATCATCATGAGTTATATATTCAACATGCCCAGCATGGGCGAATTGAGCCGCATGACGGAGGAACAACTGAAACCGTTGTTCTTCGAGTTGGAGCGGCATCGTTCCAAGCGCCTTGCCGAAGCGTCGAATGACTACGTTTCGGCTGTAGAAAAGATAGAAAAGGATTACGACAACTGCTTTCAGATGTTGTCCGACACACTGGCCAAAGTGCGCCGGAAAGGCCCTCCAAAGTTTTAGCATAATCATTGTTATGATAAATAGAACTTCTGTTTATCATAATTTCCGTTCCATCTTTATCCCCTATTTCAAATACGTCGGGCGTGGACGTTTTGTCCCGTGTGACAGTGAGATACAAAAATCAGGAGCCGCCATTTGCCGCTATGTGATAGCGGAAGTAAAATCGACCAGACATGGCGGCTCTTTTATTACGAAAACATTTATGATAGTACACAGGTTTATGTCTGATGCCGAATACGAGTGCCTGATGGCAGGCGCATCGCTGATAAACGGAACAATACACGGCAATCATGGACAGGCAACAACGTCTGTCGGACTATCCATTGGCTGAGCGGTTGCTGCGATCCTGAATGGTGCGTGACAATGGAGTTCCCTGACGGGTATCTGAAAGAAAGCGAGGCGACATACCGAGACCCCGATAATGATGACCTTTTTGCACCTATCGGTTCTGATCGTCACAAGACCATTAAGCGGAAAGAATATTGCTGTATGCGCTACGACAACAAAGTGGCAAACGTGATGTGCGCCACACAGAAATATAGGAAGTATGCGGAAATTAGAAAGGTGCTGAAAGAATTGGGGATGATATGAATTACATAGCTAAAGCATACGGGAAGATTGACGTGAAGGAAATCGAGCGAAAGGTGGCAGCTTGCTCCGGTTTCGTAAAGATGATGACGGGTGTGGCCAATAACTGCGCATACGTCATCATGATGGACTGTCTGGATCAGATACGCAAGCATCCTAAGTACACTAAGCCCATCCGGCGGCAGTTCGAGGGAAAGAATAACAGTGTGCTCGCATTCTTCAGGCAATACCGCAACCGCCTGCGTTGGCCGATGGGCAATGATGTTGCGTTCTTTCACATCAACGACATGCCACCGGAGGCAAGAAAAAAATACGGTGTTATAACCGATGCCCAATATTTTGAGTTTTGGGAGTCCACTGGCACACACGCCTACATGGAGAGCCGCCCATGGGTGACATCGCTGTGGAACAAGTTTCGCCTGTCGCTCATTCATCACAATGTTCCCTGTCCTGAAATTGCCGCATGGGGTCTTGTCGGGTCATCCGCATTGGAACTGGCAGTTGAGACATGGGAGCGTTCCATGCGCTCGGTGAAGGATGCTATACCTGAGTTGAGCGAGACGGTGTTGAAAGACATCTACGGAGCCTTTAATATGCAGAAGGTGGCCACACAATGGCACAAGGCAATGGCTAATCTTGCGCCTGAAATGGATTCCTACCGGCTTGACGAGTTGGAAGAGAAAAACATCGCCATTGGGCTGAATCAGTTGCGTGAGTTGTGGGTGTCGCCCGACTTGCCATTTGATGCCACCATCAAGGCCGTAGAGGATTACTCCGACGAAATTTTCAGAACAAAAGGCGAAGTCAAAAAGGCACTGCGTGAACTGTCGGAAATGCGCAATTCGGCGATAGATGATATTGAGGAACAAAAGAATTTTCTGTCGCAAGACGGATGAAAGAAACAACAACAATATGAAAGTAACGAAGCATTACGAACAGAACCACGTCATCCTCTACGTGACAGAGGGCGACCTGCAGGCGACTATCACCCTCGACAGCGACCGCCAGATGAAACGCCTGGCCGACTGCCTCTCTGACCTCTACCGCACCGACGGACGGGAAGTGACGATAACACCGAACAAATAATAAACAACGATATGAGACAAGATAACCAACAGACCGCAGAAGCACAGCAGCTGTGCGAGAAGTCGGCATTTATCAATCAGGTGACGAGCTTCGCCGAGTACATGCAGAAGGAGTTTATCAACGACAGCGACGGTGAAATGGGGCTGATCATCTGCGCCGCCGACAACACCTACGACAAGGACGATGACGGGCGGACGGGCACATGCCACATCGTGCTCGGTGGCCGTGCCGTCAACGTCGCCTCGCTCGCCTCGATGATGCAGCAGGACAAGATACAAGACCTCTTCCGCAAGGCCCGCATACTGAGCAGTACAGACGGCAGCAACGGCTACATGGTCGACGAGCTGCGCCGCCTGCGCCGGAGGCTGCGCTATACGTATGCCGCCGGAGCGTTCTGCGCCCTATGGACACTGGCGATTATAGCCCGGCCGTTCATAGCCGGCGGCAGTTGGATGATTACCGTCTGCTCCGTGCTGCTCATGCTCGTCACAGATGCCAACCTTGCGGGTCAGGCGCTCGACCTGCGCCGCAAGACCCGGTTCCTCGCCGACAGTATCGACGGCGACCGCCGGGAGCGCCGCAATATGCTCGGTGCCGCCATGATGGGCTTTCTCGCCCAAATGGCACACTGCGACCGCGACGATGAGGATGATGAATAAGACTACGAATTAAACAAATTGAACGGATCTTGGAAAGATGTATTTCTTATTGTATTGATGGCAGGAACTATGGGGATTATTTCGTTTCCAATGACATTTGCGGGAGATATTTGGCAAAAATTAAATGACTGAAAACTATGGAGAACCCAGAAAAGATTTATCTTGCAAGTTTTGACGAAAATCCTGAAGTATTAGACAGAACTTGGTATTGGACAAAACAACACAGCTGTTATAATACAGAATACACTCGCACTGATGTCTTTATTGAGAAGGCTTGCGATGCTTATTGTAGGCTATGCGATACAAAAGAATGTGGTGATACTGGCGAGTGTGAATGGGTTGAAAAGTTTAGAAAACGTTTAATGAGATAGTTATGGCAGAAAATATTATTTTCTTGTATGTGTTTTTTACGGGATGTGTTTTTACATCTTGGATGTGGGACTCGATAGACAACATTTGGTTTAAAGTTCTTAATATTGCCTTTGGATTCCTTTGTGGGTGGTTTGCAACACCAATCCTTATTGGCAGAGCAATCAAACAA
>ONMI01000115.1 GCA_900318915.1 uncultured Prevotellaceae bacterium
CCTTGCCACAAAGACCTCCCTCAGCGGCGGCTCATGGTGGTGGGACAAGGCTCACAATGCGTGGTATCAGTGGGCACTCTACCCAGTGTGCCGTAACGGAAACCGCTTCAAGGGAACTAACGGCAAGTACTACTTTGTGACCAACACAGAGAGAGGCCAGTACATCAAGTCCGAAGACCTCACATGGATTCGTGAAGACGGAGTAGAAGGAAAGGGACTCGACGGCAACAAATACTTCACAACCGAGAAGACCGACCCCATCGGAGGCGGTGCAGTGAAGAGTCAGTTCTTGGACGGGAAGACCAAAATCGCTGGCTGGCACAAGTGGAGCATTGTGATGGAGAAGACCTACATCGCATACCTCTGCGATGACAAGGAGTACTGGCGCAGTCCCGAACCGCTCCAACTCCCCGATGACCTCACATATACCCTCATATTTGCGACCAACTCCATCACCGACCGCTACACGGGCGAGCACACCATGCAGGTGGAGAGCGTAACCTTCACACCCAAGCAGTGAACGAAGAAGAAACCACGGAGATAGAGCCGATAGGAAAGAGCGACCTCGACTGGTAGTTCGACTATTCCGACTACTCCGATTAATCAGAAAGGATAGATATGGCAATACTCAACGGCATCCCCCTCCTGCTCACCATAGCAGTGGCCGTGATGCTCATCGTCATCGTGGCAATGGCCGTGGACTGCTGCTTCGGATGGCACAAGGCTAAGGAAAGAGGCGAGGCACGCACCTCCTACCTCTTCAGCCGTTCCCTCAACAAGTTCATGCTCTATGAGGGCCTCCTCATCATCTGCACACTCATCGACCTGCTCATCCACTTCGGCTGGTACCAGTTCAGCCAGGACACCTTCTACTGCGTGCCCATCACCGCTTGCTTTGCGGGTGTAATCCTCTGCTGCGTAGAGGTCTGGAGCATGCGGGAAAAGGCCGACGAGAAGACCCGAAAGCACATGGGCGAGGTGGTGGAAATCGCCACCAAGGTAGGCATCGCCGCCGCCCAGTCCGCCAACAAGGAGGCCATCATCAAGGCCGTCTCGGAGGCACTGGCGAGCAACCACCCGCCCGAAGACCAAGACAAGGAATTTTCTTCATAAATGATAAGTGTAAATGTTATAAGGTAATTAGAGTTTGTTTTGATGGATTAGTAGTTTTTGAACATCAAAGACCCCTTGCCCGCCGCAAGGTTTTAACCTTGAAAAGATATGAAAATTGAACTGAAAAGAATATACAACTGCCCCACCTATTCCATCGGCAGGCTATATGTCGGCGGCAAGTACATCTGCGACACGGTGGAGGACTACGACCGAGGACTCGACCAGTCGATGACCGAGGCAGAGATTTCCCGTATCAAGGTCTACAAGAGGACTGCAATACCCACGGGAACGTACAAGGTGACACTCAATGTCAAGTCGCCCAAGTTCTCCCTCAAGCCGTACTACAAGAATTTCTGCGACGGGTATCTTCCGAGGCTCTTGAACGTGAAGTGCTACGACGGCATCCTTATTCACTGTGGAGCCTCGGCTGATTCCTCCGCTGGCTGCATCATAGTGGGGTACAACACAATCAAAGGCAGGGTGACCGACAGCCGCAAGGCTTGGGAGTTGCTGATGACCCTGCTCCGCAAGGCAAAGGCGGGCGAGGAAATCACGATGACCATCACCCGAAAGTACGACCCACCGAAAATCAACTACAACGTAATGTACCAGACAAAATGAAAAAAGACGAGCGACCATTCAACCCCTACACCTTCGACCCCTACGAGCCGCATCCCCGTGACCTTGAATCTGCCATCGGGCGCTTCCTCGGCTTCCTCTTCGGCATCGGCATAGCCATCACCCTCTGCGGCATCATATCAATTTTCACGGCATGAAAGACGATGATTACAACCCCACCTCCCACACCCTCACCATCCTCATGGTGCTGGCCGTCTGTGTGACCGTGATACTGATGCTTTTGTGTTCTTGCAAGACTACCCGTGAAGTGGAGAGGGTCTACACGCATGATACCTTGTACGTCAACCATTCCGACACTGTTAGGGAGGTGAAGGTCACCCACCACACGGACACCGTGAAGCAGATCGAGAAACACACCTACACCATCAACGACGTGGGCGACACCATCAAGGAGATACACCACTACCATGACACCGAGCGGACTATCATCGTGGATTCCACTGAGCGGTATGAGGCCAAGAACGACTCGCTACAGAGGCTGCTTGACAGAGAGAGGGAGAAGGAGAAGGTAGTGGAGAAGAAGCCGACATTCTTGGAAAGGCTGAAGAATACTGCTATCGATTCGATGATCGTGCTGGCTGTACTTGGAGGAATTTGGTGGTGTAGGAAAATGAGGAAGTGGTGGTGTAGTTCACATACTCAAATCTAACTGCATACCGTCAAAGACATCCATAATCTTGAACTGCGCTTCATAGCCGTAGAAATCCAAGGCGTATCGCTCCAGTCTGGTACCGAGGTGGCGCAGCTCCATCATGATTGCCGGCCTGTGCGTCTTGCCCGCCCTGGGAGTCCATTTCGACACATACCTCCTTCTGTAGTTGGCCTTCTTTGTGCGGTCAACACTTTCGGCAGGCCGGTCCTTGCCTACACCTAATTCAGCGTAGCGCAGATAATCATTAAACTGATACTCCAGTATCACGTCACCAATCTCGCTGGCACGCACCACACGGCCAGTGAACGACCGGGCGCCTTCGCCCGTGGAGTACCAACTGCCCTGCAGCCGTCTGGCTTCGTTGATGACACGATAGCCGGGATAGACTTCGGTGGGAAACACGGTCTGCGTCACGAGGTTGGCATGTACCTGCATGAGCGTCTGCTCATGAAATCGGCTGACCGCCCTGTTGAGAGGCTCAATGGGATTGACGAATGTCGTTTTTTTCTTTGCCATGGATTTCTTCTTTTTGTGTCAACCATTCCGCTCATATCCTCGAAATGGTTTTCTTCCGCAAAGTTACTCATTTGCCCCGACATTCAGGTATGATGCTGTACCAAACGCCCGCAGTCTTCTTTGTAAATTTGAATAAACAAAACAGGAAAGACGACAATGGCAAAGAAACAAGTAGCCACCGTAGAAGTGTTCTGCAACGCAAAACAGGCGGTGCAGGTGCTCAACGAATACAAACGGCTGGCATCAGATACGCTCTCCAAAATCGAGCAGAAGACGCAGCGCGTGAACGCCATCCGGGCGAAGGGCACCAATGCGACAAAAGCGGAACTGGCAGAGATGAAGAAGCTAACTTCAGAACTGAAAAAAGACGAAGCAAACTTCCGCATGTATAACTCTGCCGTGCAGAAAGGCATTGACAGCCACGTAAAGCTGCGCAACGTCATGCGCGATCTTTCCGGCTCCAAACTGAAAGACCTGAAATACGCCATGCGTGAACTGCAGAAGATGATGCAAAACGTGTCGAACGACACACCCAAGCGTGCGCAGGTCATACAGAACTCCATGCAGAAAGTGCAAGCACAAATCACCAAACTAACCGGCGAGACGGGCAAGTTCGGCGCCAAGCACTCATCCGTGTGGCAAACCGCCGTGCGTAACATCACAGCATACGTGGGTGTTTTCGGCGCATTCAATTTTCTGAAATCGAAACTGACTGAAATAATCAAACTCAATAACCAACTTTCAGATCAGATGGCCGACATCAGAAAGGTGAGCGGTCTCGCAATGGAAGACATCAGACAACTGACTACGAATCTTTCCAAAATGGACACCAGGACCACTCTGGAGGAGTTGAACAGAATCGCATACGCTGGTGCTAAATTAGGCTTTGGAAATGAAGGAATCGAAGGATTGGAGCAATTTACGCGAGCCGCCAACCAAGTCAACGTCGCCTTGAAAGAAGACCTTGGTGACGAAGCATTGACAGCACTCTCTAAAATAACCGAGAACATGGGGCTTATCAAGAAGATGGGAGTGGAAAACGCCATGCTTGCCACAGGCTCCGCTATGTTCAAACTCGCAAGCACCAGCACGGCAGCAGCAGGTCCTATCGTCGAGGTGACAAAACGTATCGTGCCGATGGCGCAACAGGCTGGTTTGGCGACTGACGAGATATTGGCCCTCGCATCGAGTGCGGACTCACTTCAGCTGATGCCGGAAGTTGTTGGTACCGCCATATCGAAATTGATTGGAGCACTGCAAAGCAACCATAATTTGGTTGAAAAATCCTTCGACCTCCCTGCTGGCACAGTGGAGAATTGGATGAAGCAAGGCCGGACAATGGACCTTATTTTGACCATCTTCGACAAGATGAAAGAAAAAGGCAACATGTCGGCCTTGATTTCTGTTCTTACCGCCATGGCCAACCATGTTGACACCGTGCGCACGCACCTTGCCACATCGCGTCAGGCTTTCATGGAGGCGACAGCAGTGACCGAGGAGTATAACATACAGCAAGAGACGGCGGCTGCTTTGATTGAGCGAGCCAACAATGCCTGGCGTAACGCATTCGTCAATCCAGAACAGTCCGAGACTATCAAAGAGCTTGCTCGTTCTTGGTACGACTTCACCAAGAACCTGCTTTCCTCAGAGGCATCTATGCGAAGTATTAAATTCGGAATTGAATCGCTCATTTTCGCATTGAAAACATTGATTGCCATGATTCCCGGACTTATGGCTTTCGGTTTGGTTAAGATGTTCCAATCTCTCACTTCCGCATTGGGTTTAACCACGATTGCAACCAACGGACTCGCAGCATCTTGGGCAAGGATGTCTGCCGCGATGAAAGCTAACTGGATAGGTCTCATTGCAGCAGCCATCGCCCAGGTAGTCTATTGGATTCACTCTTGGATTTCGGCAAACAGCGAAGCTGAAGAGAAGCAGATGTCTGTCAATAAGGCCGTGCAGGAGGCGAAAGAAAAAGCGGAGCAGGAAATCAATA
>ONMI01000114.1 GCA_900318915.1 uncultured Prevotellaceae bacterium
CCCCTCCATCCCGCATGCACGGCACAGCAGGCACGATGTGCGGCATCGTAGAGCAGAATGGGGATACAGTCGGCCGTGGAGACGCCGATGCACACCCTGCTGAGGTTGGTCATCACGGCGTCGACTCCTTCAAGGCTCGTCGTTTTCTCCGCAGGACTGAGCGAATCCATCCACTGGCCGTCGATGGCTCTCACCACGTCGCCATGCGTCTGATGTGGATACACCAAATGCCACTGATCAATGCCGAGCATCCGGCACAACGCAGCCTTGTTGGTTTCGATATCCTCCTGGCGGTCACCGCAATAGTAGTTGATATTGAAACCTGCGTAGTTTCCCTGGCTCACGCCTCCCTGCCGCTTGGTGCTGAAGGCGGTCACACCGTCGCCTAAATGGTAATAATGCAGTTGGGGCGACACCGTCATTTATCATCCTCCTCCTCGTATTCGAAGTCATCGAGGTCTTCCACCTCAGCGTCGTCGATGAATTCCACTTCATCCTCTCCCTCGGCCATCATCTCCATGGCCATCCGTGAGAGGTCCTTGTCGCGGTGGACGAGAGTTTCCTCGGCCATCACCGTCTGCAGTTTGTTGCTCTCGCTGTTCAGTTCGGCCCACAGCAGGTCCTTGAGCGTGTCCAGTCCATAGCCGGTGGCGGAAGAGATAAATACAGCGGGGACATCGTCGGGCAATGTCTCGCGCAACATGTCGATGAGCTCCTCATCGAGCAGGTCGCTCTTGGTGACGGCCAGCACACGGTGCTTGTCGAGCATCTCTGGGTTGAACTGCCGCAGTTCGTTGAGCAGCACCTCATACTCATGCTTGATGTCGTCGGTATCGCCCGGCACCATGAAGAGGAGGAGCGAGTTGCGCTCTATATGGCGCAGGAAGCGCAGTCCCAGGCCCTTGCCCTCGGAGGCGCCTTCGATGATGCCCGGAATGTCGGCCATGACGAACGACTGCCGGTCGCGGTACTCCACGATACCCAGCGAGGGTTCGAGGGTGGTGAAGGGATAGTTGGCTATCTTGGGCTTAGCGCTCGACAGGGTGGAGAGGAGGGTCGACTTGCCCGCATTGGGGAAGCCCACCAGTCCCACGTCGGCCAGGAGTTTCAGTTCGAGGATGACGGTCATCTCCTGCATCGGCTCACCCGGCTGTGCGAAGCGCGGCGCCTGGTTGGTGGCTGAGCGGAACTGGAAGTTGCCCAGTCCACCGCGTCCGCCCTTGAGCAGGAGCACGGTCTGTCCGTCGCGCGACACATCGCACACAAACTTCCCCGTCTCGGCATTGTAGACCACGGTGCCACAGGGCACATCGATATACTGGTCCTTTCCTTTTGTGCCGTGGCACTTATCCTTTCCGCCGTTGCCGCCATGCTCAGCAAACACGTGCCGCTGATATTTCAGGTGCAGCAGCGTCCAGAAGTTGTGGTTGCCGCGCAGGTAGATGCTTCCACCGTCGCCGCCGTCACCACCGTCGGGACCGCCGTTGGGATTGTATTTTACATGCTTCAGGTGCATGGAGCCCCTGCCGCCCTTTCCCGAGCGGCAGTAGATTTTCACATAGTCAATAAAATTGCTTTCCATCAGCTGAAGGTAATCGTTTAGAGTTGGTCCACCACAGCGCAGATGTCACCGAAGATACGCTCCAGACTGCCCAGACCGTCGATATGGTGGCGAAGGCCCTCGCCCTCGTACCATTCGATGAGGGGCGCCGTCTGACTGTGATACACATCGAGACGCTTCTTGATGGTCTCGGCGTTGTCGTCGCTGCGTCCGCTCTCCTGTCCGCGCTTGATGAGTCGCGTCATGAGTTCATCCTCCGGCACATCGAGTTCTATCATAGCCGCCACGCTGTGTCCGCGCTGGGCCAGCATTTCCTTCAATGCCTCCGCCTGCGGGATGGTACGCGGAAATCCGTCGAAGATGACACCTTTATGGTCGGTACCGAGCGCATCGTAGACGCTGGCCAGGATGTCTATCATGAGCGAATCAGGTATGAGCTGTCCCTTGTCGATGAAAGAGCGGGCCGTCTGACCCAGTTCGGTGCCTTTGGCCATTTCGCCGCGGAGCACATCGCCGGTGGATATATGATTGAAGCCGTACTTTTTGATGAGCAGGTCGCTCTGTGTGCCCTTGCCGGAGCCCGGGGCACCGAAAATCACAATATTTCTCATAGCTATAGAGATTTAATTATACGTTTTATTAGGTGTCTTCTATTCCACGATGGTATAGATATCGCGCAGGCCGCGGCCCTGCTGGTTGTAGTCGAGACCGTAGCCTAGGATGAAGTCGTTGGGTATCTCAAGGGCCACATAGTCCACCTTCAGGTCCACTTTCAAGCACTCAGGTTTCTGCAGCAGCGTGCACACCTGAATAGAGGCGGGGTGACGGGTGCCAAGTGTCTCCACCATGCGTTTCACGGTATATCCTGTCTCCACGATATCCTCCACGATGATGACGTGACGGTCGTGCAGGTCCTCGTTGATGCCGATTACCTCTTTCACCTTGCCGGTAGACGTGGTGCCCTGGTAGGAAGCCAGTTTGACGAACGAGATTTCGCAGGGGATGGTGATGCGGCGCATCAAGTCGGCCGCAAAAATGAAGGAGCCGTTGAGAACGGCCAGGAAGAGCGGGTTCTTGTCGGCCATGTCGCGGTTGATGCGCTGAGCCACAGCGTCTACGCGCTTCAGGATTTCCTCTTCGGGAATGGACAGTTTGAAAGTCTTGTCGATTACTTTTATCGTGTTCATAGCAGCATTGTGTTATTTTGCCACAAATTTACGAAAAAACGAGGGCAGAACAAAATGAATTCATTCATTTTTTATGCCGAGTGCCGAGTAAATTCGGCGACAGCCAAATTTACGAAAAAACGAGAGAAAAGCATAATCTTTTTGCTTTTCCAAGTGCCGAGTAAATTCGGCGACAGCCAAATTTACGAAAAAACGAGAGAAAAGCATAATTAAAAGGACCAGATATTGACCTCTATCTGCAGTCGCTGTAAGTACAGCTAATGAAGTAACTTGTTGATGACAATGACAACATTGTAAAATAAAACTACGGATTTATCATTGGAAATAAAAACTACGGATTTATCATTGGGAATAAAAACTACGGATTTATCATTAGGAAATAAAAACTAGGGATTTATCTGATTTTTCTGATATCGATACAGTAGAAATCAGTCTAATCAGCATTTTATGTTAACAACCAAGGAAAATCATGTTTTTAACACAACTTTAACGTTGTAAAGTATTTTCTTCCGGTTGTAATCATCTCCTATCCT
>ONMI01000112.1 GCA_900318915.1 uncultured Prevotellaceae bacterium
GGCTCCACATCAAGAGTGGGAATGAATTCGGTGTCGATAGTGGCCAACTCACCGTCGAGGTAGACACGGTAGAAGAGTTTGTCGGGTATGATATAAGAACCGTCCACATCGGTAGCATAAATATGGAACTGCGCCCAGCCATAGCCCCACTCCTCGTTGTAGGCACCGAGTCCCATCCATTCAGGATTGGCAGGCACTGCGGGTTTCTCCTCGAAGTAGTAGAAGGAGGGCTGCAGATAGGTCTCATGCGAGGAGATGCCGCTGTTCTTACCAGCATTGAGCACAAAGCCCTCGGTTTCGTTGGTGAACCGCTTGTTCGCAGAGTCGTAAGCAAATTCTGTCTGGTCTTTCTCCTCGGTGAAGATGGTTTTCCATCCCCACTCGTCTTCCTCAACCCAGTAAGAGCAGGCTTTCACATAGTCGAGCGTGCTGTACTGCGGGTCGACACCCACAAACTGGTTGTTCTTCAGCACAGCCTTGTCACCTTCTATGTCGAGTGTCACGAACATGTCAGGATAGTGGGCCGAGAAACCTGTCACATAAAACTTATCCCCGGAGATGGCTGCCTGCACCTGATTCTGAGACACGTCGCTCAGATAGGGCGAGTAGGACATCACATAGCTTTCCATCTGCAGATTCTCGGGCAGTGCCTGAGGTGTTTCATCGAAAGGATAGAAGGTGCTGTTGATGTCGCCGTAGCCGGGCCATACAAGGTCGTCGCTCTGTACGGCACCCACCATCACCTTGTCATCGAGCGAAGTGATGGTACCGTCGTCCTCTATCTTCAACATGATTTTGTCCATGTCCCAGTCGATGTCGTAGGTCGTATAGGTATACTCGTTGCCCTGCCAGTCGGTGCCGGTGGCCTCTACTTCGTGCAGTGCGAAGAGAAGGTAGGTGTAAAGCACATCGTAATACCACAGCTGGCAGGATATCTGTCCGGTCTCTATCTCGATGATGCCGTCGTCTACAGTGCCCTTCACCCAGGTGCCGCCGTTGCACATGTTGGTCACAATGTTTTTGAAGTAGTAGCAGCCGTCGGTGCCCTTCACCACATAGGTGCCTTTCTCTGTATAGTCGGCCGGGGCGGGCGATCCGTATACAGGCAGATAGTCCGTACCCGAGCGGCGCATCAGCATCAGTTCGCCCTCTGGCTGATCGAAGATGGGTTCTTGCCCGTCTACCACATCGCGCATGGCTCTTTTGGGCGTAAAGTCTTTCTGCGGCAATTTCAGGTTGCCGGCATCTTTCACCACGCGCTGCTTGAGATAGGGATGCTGCTCCACATCATCTATGTTGCCATAAGGCCGCTGTGCGTAGGAAACGGCTGCCATAAATAAGGCAGCAAAAAAGGTAATAAAACGCAAGTAAAACATCGTTTCTAATTATGAATAAAATGTTGCAAAATGGGGATTTTCACTATTTGGGCACATCCGGAAAGGTTTTATGTCTACAAGTAGATTACATTAGTTTCACAACATCTGTTAAATCCTCTCTCGACGGACAGTGGAAGAATCTTTTTTCCCTTTTTTTGCATTACCTTTGCAGGCAGAAAAAGGGTAACACATGAGCATAGACCTGAGACGCAAACGCTACGCCTGGCTGCTGTTGTCGGTATTCCTTCCGATGATGCTCTTCTCCGTGCTGCATACGCACCACGGCGAGCACGCTGCCACGGCCGACTGCCAGGACTGCTTGCACCATGTGCATCACAGCCACATCGTGAGCGCCACCGTGTGTCTGGACCACTGCGTACTCTGCGAGTTTCAGACGCTGCCCTTTCTCTCCACTCCATCCGATTTCACTTTCTACGCCGCCGATGCCCACACCACTCCCTTGGTATGCGCCACGGCCGCTCCCGTCCTGCACACCGCAGGCATTCTGATTCCCCGCGCACCGCCTGTGCGAGTCTGATTTGAGACACTTTTTTCTATCGTCGGATTCTATGAAGGGCATAGAATCTGGCGCATCAGCACATTTATTCATCAACCGCAGAATCAGAATGAAATTATTGCATACCATCCTGGTGTGCCTGGCATGCTGCCTGGGCACACAGGTGCTGGCCGAACCGGCACTGACCGCAGCACCCCGGCTCACCCATCTCTCGGGCCAGGTGACCGACGCCGCCAACGGAGAACCCCTCATCGGTGTCACCCTCCATATAGCCGAACTGAGCAAGACCGCCGTGACTGACACCGACGGCCGCTACCGTTTCGAGGAGCTGCCCGCCAAGCACATCACTCTGCAGGTGAGCTATGTGGGCCATCAGACCATCATACAGCAGATAGACCTCACCACCACCACACGGGCCGACTTCACCATGCAGGAGAGCAACGCCATGATTGATGAGGTGGTGGTGACGGGCATCACCGGCGGCACCCTGACCCGTGAGTTGCCCACCCCTGTCTCTATCGTGAGCCACCGCGAACTGCTCACCACCTCGTCGACCAACATCATCGACGCTATCGCCCACAAACCGGGCATCGCACAGATCACCACCGGCAGCGGCATCTCCAAACCCGTGATACGCGGACTGGGCTACAACCGCATCGTGACCGTGGCCGACGGCATACGCCAGGAAGGCCAGCAGTGGGGCGACGAGCACGGCATAGAGGTCGACGCGCAAAGCGTGCAGCACATCGAGATACTGAAAGGTCCCGCCTCGCTCATGTACGGCTCCGATGCCATGGCGGGCGTGGTTATCATGCACGCCAACCCCACCCTGGCGGCCGGACAAACCGTAGGCAATGTAAGCACTGAATACCAGACCAACAACGGTCTGTGGGCCTATTCGCTGCAGACGGGCGGCAACCGGCAGGGCACCGTGTGGGACCTGCGCTACTCGGGCAAGATGGCCCATGCCTACAAGAATGCCTACGACGGCTATGTGCGGGGCAGCCAGATGCGCGAGCAGGCCCTGCGCGGCATGGTGGGTCTGAACCGCCAATGGGGCTTCAGCCACCTCACCCTGAGCTACTATCACTTCACACCGGGCATGGTGGAAGGCGAACGCGACGAGGAGACGGGAGCGTTTCTCAAACCGGTTTGCACAGACGGTGAGGAGGGCGAGGCCATCGCCTCACACCATGACCTGACCACCTACGGCCATGGATTCCCCTATCAGCAGATACATCATTATAAAGCCGTGTGGGACCATTCTGCCTACATCGGTGACGGCACGCTCAAACTCACCCTCGGCTACCAGCACAACCGCCGGCAGGAATTTGAGGAGGTGGCGGAACCTGAGGTGAGCGGACTCGACTTCATGCTCCACACTCTGAGCTACGACTTGCGCTACACCTTGCAGCAGAACCCGATGTGGCGACTGGCAGCCGGCATCGGGGGCATGTGGCAACGCTCGCTCAACAAGGGCGAGGAGGCACTCATACCGGCCTATGTGCTCAACGACATTGGTGCCTACGCCACCGCCAGCCGGCAACTCGGCGGATGGAACATGAGCGGTGGCCTGCACGTGGACCGCCGACATCTGCACTCCTTCGCCCATGAAGACCTCTTCGGTCGCTTCTCACGCACCTTCAACGCCCTCACCGGCAGCATAGGCGCCGTCTATGCCTTCAACAGCCAGTCGCAGCTGCGGCTCAACGTGGCACGCGGATTCAGGGCACCCAATCTGAGCGAACTGGGCTCCAACGGCGAGCATGAGGGCACCTTCCGCTATGAGAAGGGCGACCCCAACCTGCGGCCGGAGTACAGTTGGCAGGCCGATGCCGGCTACGACTTCAACTCATCCATGGTGTCGGCACAGGTGTCGGTGTTCGCCAACCTCATCCAGCATTTCACGTTTACCCACCGCATGGCGGACGAGGAGATTGACGAACTGCCGGTGTATCAGTTCACCCAGGGCGACGCACGCCTCTGGGGCGGCGAGGTGAGTGTAGACATCCACCCCGTCGAGCCGCTGCACTTCGAGAACACTTTCTCGTATGTGAACGCCACACTGCGCCATCAGCCGGCCGACCGCAAGTACCTGCCCTTCACCCCGGCACCCAGATGGACGTCGGAGCTGAGCCTCGACCTGGTGCGCGACGGGAAAATACTGAACAACACATTCGTAAAACTGGGCTTGGAGTGCCATCTGCGGCAAGACCATTTCTATGCCGCCGACGACACCGAGACGGCCACACCTTCCTATACCCTGCTCAGCGCATCGGTCGGCACCGACATACGCAACGGCCACCGCACCCTGTGCACCATCGTGCTCAATGCCGAGAATCTGACCGACCGTGCCTACCAGAGTCATCTGAGCCGGCTGAAATATGCCGCCGTGAATCCCGCGACGGGGCGCACCGGCATCTACAACATGGGGCGCAACTTCAGTATCAAGGTGAGCGTACCGCTCCTTTTTTAATGGTACTGATATTTTCAGCGTCGCTAACTAAAGAAGGCAAGGCTTTTCGAGGGCCTCGACGACATAGAAAAAGTCTGGAGAGAACAGTAGCATCAGCTTCCGCCCACTGGAAACCCGCAAAAACGGGTCATGCAGACAAAAAAAGTCCCTGCATGCCCCGTTTTTGCGGCAAATTGCGTAACTTCGCTGCCAAAACACCACTGTTTGGCATAGAGCGCCCCATCATTCAGGGCGGTATGGTATGGATAAGCGGCTGGCGACTGGCCGCCGCAGTGAGCAACGCCGGCGGACTGGGTCTGCTCGGCGCGGGCAGCATGCACCCCGAGACCCTCGTGGAGCACATCCGCAAGATGAAGGCCGCCACCCAAAAACCCTGGGGCGTGAATGTGCCGCTCATGTATCCTGAGATAGACCGCCTCATCGACATCCTCATCGAGGAGGGCGTGAAGATTGTGTTCACCTCGGCGGGCAGTCCGAAGAAGTACACCGCCCGCCTGCACGAGGCCGGCATGAAGGTGGCCCATGTGGTGAGCAGTTCGAAGTTTGCCCGCAAGTGCGAGGAGGCCGGTGTCGACGCCGTGGTGGCCGAGGGTTTCGAGGCCGGCGGTCACAACGGCCGTGAGGAGACTACCACGCTGACCCTCATCCCGCAGGTACGCGCCGCCACCTCCCTGCCCCTCATCGCCGCCGGCGGTATTGGCTCGGGCGAGGCCATGCTGGCCGCCATGGCACTGGGTGCCGAGGGTGTGCAGATAGGCACACTCTTCGCCCTGTCGCAGGAGAGCAGCGCCTCCGATGCCTTCAAGCAGCGTTGCACCACGCTCGAGGAGGGCGACACCATGCTCACCCTGAAACTCATCTCCCCCACCCGCCTGGTGAAGAACGCGCTCTACAGCCGTATCCTGGAGGCAGAGAAGGAAGGCGCCGCCGTAGAGGACCTGCGCCAGATTCTGGGCAAGGCTGCCACCAAGCGCGGCATCTTCGAGGGCGATGTGGAGAACGGAGAGTTGGAGATTGGGCAGATAGCCTCTGCCGTGAAAGAGATAAAGAGTGTGGCCGACATCATGGCTGCACTGGAGAAAGAATTCGACGCCGCCCAGGCACGGGTGGCGCTGCTGTAGCCTCTACTGGGCAGACTGCTGTGTGAGGGTCGTCATCCAGTGCCCGCGCCACAGTCTGCCCAGCAGAAGCAGCCCTCTGAGGCAGAGTTCGATAGCCATTGCTATCCATACGCCACGCAGACCATAGTCGGCCGCCAGCCAATAGGCCAGCGAGAGTCTTACAAACCAGATGCAGGCCAGGTTCATCATGGCGGGTTTGAAGGTATCGCCAGCTCCCACACACACACTGAAAGCCACGATAGAGGCGGCGAACATCGGTTCGGCGAAAGCTTCTATGCGCAGGCACTGTGCCCCAAGCATGCGTACTTCGTCGACCGGCGTCATCAGCCCCATCATCTCGGGGGCCAGCCAGAACATCACCGCTCCCATCAGGGCCATGATGAGCATGCCGCTGCCCACCGTCATCCAGGCGAAACTGCGGCAGAGCGAGGTGCGTCCGGCGCCGATGCTCTGCCCCACAAGGGTGGTGGCGGCCTCACCGATACCGTAGCCGGGCATATAGCACAGACTCTCGGCCGTGATGGCCAGTGTGTTGGCGGCGATGGCCACATTGCCCAGCGGGGCCACGATGAGCGTGCTCACAATCTGGGCACCGCTCATGAGCACCGACTGCGCCGCCATGGGCGTGCCTATCTTCAGGGCATTGCGCAGGTAACTCCACTCCAGGCGGAACCGCTCGTCTTTGCGGCGCAGGGAGAGGATGTCGCTGCGGAACACGGCAAACCACACTAAGATGCCGGCTCCGATAAGGATGGAGAGGGCCGTGCCCATGGCCGCTCCCTTCACACCAAGGTGCAGCTGGTAGATGAAGAAATAGTTGAACACCACGTCGAGCACACACTCCAAAATGCTCACCACACTGGGTATCACCATGTTACCCGAACACTTGAGCATGGCGGCACAGATGCCGGCCAACTGGAAGAAGGGGCCGGCCAGGGAGAAAATGAGGAAGTAGGCCGAGGCGTCGCCGGCAATATCGGCCTTGCCGCCAAGCCAATAGGGCAAGGGCTGAGCGATGCACACCGCCGAAAGAGTAAGAATCAGGGTGAGCACCATGGTGGCCATGAGGCCGTGGCGGAACACCTGTCGGGCCTTCAAGAAGTCGTTGGCCCCGATGAAATGCGCCACCTGCACAGAGAAACCCATCGAGGCGGCACCCGTCATACTGCCGTAAAGCCAGGTGGTGGTCTCCACGAGTCCCACCGCTGCTGAGGCGTTGGTGCCCAGATGTCCCACCATAGCCTGGTCGATAAAGAACATCACCACACTGGTGATTTGTGCCAGAATGGAGGGAATACTCAACAAGACAATCAGGTTGAGTTTGTCGCTGGTAGTCATCGGCTTACCGCTACGGATAAGCTCCAGCATCGATTCGCTTTTCTGGGTGAGTCGCATTGCGACTGCAAAGTTACAAATAAAGCAGTGCATGGAGAAGAAAAGTTTTATTTTTCTTCTCTTGACAGACTTATCCGGGCGACATGGCCTATCACGGCCACAAAACGGCGAGAAAAAGCATAACATACAGACTCTACATGCAAAAGTGGCAACTTTTTCGACATTTTTTTTGAAACATTCACATTTTTGCATATTTTTGTGGCATAAAATCAACCAAACCAAACAATCAACATGAAAAAAGCACTTATATCATGTCTTTTGCTCACACTATGCTGCTATGTGAGCACGGCTTTTGCCCAAAATGTGCAGGAAGTGACCTGGCGTCACAATTTTGCAAATGGTGACATCACAGCCTCCAACTACAATTCACCCCTTGTTTTCTCCGATGTCAACAGCGGGGAG
>ONMI01000111.1 GCA_900318915.1 uncultured Prevotellaceae bacterium
CCGAACTCATCTTTCATGCGCAGTGCGTCGACCACGGTGACGATGCTGTCGATGACGGGCACCCCGTAGTGAACGAACTGCGGTCCCATGGTGGGAATGGAGCAGATGGTCTGTGCGATGGGTGCCGGTTCGCAGATACCGCTGGCCTCGATGACGATATAGTCGAAACGCTGCATCTTCATGATATCCTGCAGCTGCTGCACGAGATCCATTTTGAGTGTGCAGCAGATGCATCCGTTCTGCAGCGCCACGAGGCTGTCGTCTTTCTGGTCTACGATACCCCCTTTTTGTATAAGGTCCGCATCAATGTTCACTTCGCCGATATCATTCACGATGACGGCGAATTTTATGCCGCGCTCATTGGAGAGGATGCGGTTGAGAAGCGTTGTCTTTCCGCTGCCCAGATAACCGGTGAGCAGCAATACAGGTACATTTTTGCTTGTCATATTATTTTTGAAAAAACGGGTTGTGTTTCATAAAGCCGTGCAAAGGTAAGAAATAATCCAGAAAAAGAGCATCCATCAGACACAAAAAAAAGGATTCAGGATTCGGCGTAAAGGGACAGAAGAAGGGGTAAAAAAGGACAAAAAAAATTGATTGTCTCACGACAACCAATCTTTATTAACCTTAATAATCTAATACCATGAAAAACACGATGCAAAGGTACGACTATTTTCGGCTCCTGCAAAAAAAGAGCACGAAAAAGCGCCTTTTATAACATTATTTATACATTTCACCTGTCCATTTCACTTTTCTTTGCACCATAACAGCCTCCAAGCGTTCTCGGTCGAAGCGGGAGGTGAGCGGTATGGCCAAGGAGAAGGTGAGCGAGAAGTCGGCAGGGTCGAGTCCCACCTGTATCATTTGCGGTTCAAAGAAACTGCACAGCACACCGAACTCCTCCTCGCCGAGGCTGTCGGGGCGGTGCAGGAGGCTGGAGGAGGACACCGGGGGTAGGAATCGCTCTGCGTCGAGTCGGTTCCATTTTGTATCGAAGAATTCCACTCTGCTTTCCGGTGCGGGAGCGGAGAATGTGACCACCCGGCACAGGAGCGTGTCGCCCTGGGCGGTGGGCAGGAGAGCCATTTGGAGCGACAGCGCCTCAGAGAGCGTGACCCGTGCATATTGTGCGGAGAGGGTGTCCATGACCGATGTTCCCTGCAGTTCATGCGTCACCTCTGCCGTCTCCCCCATTTCATAATAGTCGACCATCGCCCTTCTCTTGTCGGCTTTGAGATAGGCCGGTGCGAGCGAGTCGGGCATACTGGTCCACATCTTCGCCATGGTGGTCTGGGCATCGGCCACCGCGGCAGCCATTAGAGCCCATGCGATAAAGACTAATCTTTTTAACATGGTGCAATATTAGTGAAAAAAACAGAGATAGCCAACACAAAAGTGTGAAAAAAGGTATTTTAGGTATACAATAGCTTTTAAAAGCACGCATGAAAGAAAAAAAAATATTACTTTTGCAGCGATAATCCGGCAAATAAAAAAATACCCGTACAAAACCGATTACATTATAATAAAACGAGAAAAGATGAAGCGACTTTTCACCACATTTTTATGCCAGTTGGCCCTTGTAGCCCTTTGGGCTGCCCCAGCCGACCCGTTTCCCGTTGACGTGACGCAGCCCGACGGCACCCAGCTCACCATTGTCCAACACGGCGATGAGGACTTCCACTATGTGACGACCCTCGACGGTGTGTTGCTCTGCCAGGTGGGCTCAGCCTACTACATAGCCCAGACCGATGCCCTCGGCCATGTTTCGGCCACCACCCTGCTTGCCCACAATGCCGGCTACAGGAATGAAGCAGAGCTTGCCGGCATCGCACGTCAGGATATGGTGAAGTTTCGTGCACAGGGTGAGCGAGAGCAGCAAGCCCGCCGCGTGATGCGCGAGCCCATCATCACCACCCAGTATGAGTTTCCGCACACAGGCAGTCCGAAAGCCGTGGTGATACTGGTGGAATTTTCCGACTCCACCTTTACTATTAGCGACCCCCGCCGTTCTTTCAACCAGTATCTCAACGGTGAGGGCGACCCGGAGGAGTTCGGTTTCGGCGAGCACAACAACTACGAGAGTGTGAGAGACTACTTCAAGTCGGCCAGTTTCGGTCAGTTCACCCCCCAGTTCGACGTCTACGGCCCCGTGACGTTGAGCAGTCCGCTGAAGACCTACGGCGGCACCTCTGCAACCGGCGACGGCGAGGACATGAACAAGCTGCTTCGCGAGGCCTGCCAGCAGATGGACGACAGTCTCGACTTCTCGCAGTACGACAGCAACGGCGACGGCTATGCCGACCTGGTAGTGGTGATTTACGCCGGCTACTCGCAGGCCGTGAACGGCAACAGCAAAGAATGCATCTGGCCCAAGTCGGGCTATACGGCCGGCGGCACCTACGACGGTGTCTCGGTGTACCGCTATGCCGTGAGTGCCGAGCTGAACGGTTTCCCCAACTGCTACAGCCGTGAACCTTTCAAGCGTATCAACGGCATCGGCGTGTTCTGCCATGAGTTCAGCCACTGTCTCGGTCTGCCCGACCTCTATCCCACCAAGTCGTCAGTGAAGGGCGACAACCAGGCCATGGAGTTCTGGAGTCTGATGGACAGCGGCTGCTATCTGATCAACGGCACCGCCCCCGTGGCCTATACCGCCTGGGAGCGCGAGGCCCTGGGATGGTTTGACATTGAGACGCTGACTGAGGACGGCGAGTACGCCATCACCCCGATAGACGAGGGCGGCAAGGCCTACCGCATCCTGAACGACAACGATGCCACCCAGCATGAGTACTATGTGGTGGAGAACATACAAGACCGCGGTGTGAACATCCGCCAGAAAGGGCACGGCCTCCTTGTGACGCATGTGAACTACAACGAGACCGCCTTTTCGCTGAGCAGCAACAGTGTGAACAACATCAAGGGTCAGCCCCGCATGACAGTGGTGCCCGCCGACGGACTGCTCTTCGCCCAGTACAACATTGACGGCGTGCACTACAAGAACCAGGACTTCTACGACGAGCTGGCCGGCGACCCCTACCCCGGCACCTCGAATGTGACCGCGCTGAACGACACGACGGGCATCGTGAACTTCCAGGTATACACAGGCGAGCGTCTGAACAAGGCCCTAGCCGACATCAGCGAGAGCGAAGACGGCACCATAACCTTCCGCTTCATCTCCGACTTCAACCAGGAACTGGGCATCAACGACCTGCCGGCAGCACGCCAGGCCGCCAGCCGTCTGGTCTACAGTCTCGACGGCCGTTGTGTGGGCACCTCCGAGGCCGACCTGCCCAAGGGAGTCTACATCATGAACGGCAAGAAGGTGGTGAAGCGATAAAATGGTCTGAGCGCACAGGACTATTCAAGGTGTGTTCTATTAATTCTGTTTGATATTAAAGGCAGTATTCCATAGAATTTGTTTCGGTCGCTTTTTGTTTTTATTCGGTGCATAGCGTCAAGTCT
>ONMI01000110.1 GCA_900318915.1 uncultured Prevotellaceae bacterium
ATTCGATGTTCCTTCGTATGCCGATGTTGACAAGGAATATCAGCATGCCCTCGCGAATGGTGCCGCCTCCGTTCTTCCTCCCACCACAGAGCCTTGGGGCCAGCGCACCTGCTATGTAGCCGATCCGGACGGAAATCTGATAGAGATAGGGTCGTTTAACGAATAAATATACGAATTATGCAAGATTTCATGACGCCCCCGTGATCATCGGGGACGGTTCTCAATGATCATTTTATTCTAATCCTCCATTCATTGCCGCCTCCGTATTGCTCCATCTCTTATTGTCTTGACCATTCAACAGACCATTCCTTCTACGAAAGGGCCTTGAGCGACTGGTCGTTCAGTTCCGAGCGGAACCGCTGCAGCACATCCACAATCTCGTCTAAGTCGTCGGTCAGGGTCAGACGCAGATTCTTGTACTTGCCCATGGAGGCGAGCTGCTCAAGCAGGGGATAGATGGGCATCTCTTCGGTCCAGAAACGCTTGCCCAGGAAAACCATCGGACTGGAAAAACCAAACGAGAGATAGTGGTTCTGGACTGCGTCCTGGAAAATCTCCTGCATCGTGCCGGCACTGCCGGGGGTGTATACCACGCCTCCATAGGCCAAGGTGAGGATGCTGTCCTCGCGAATGCTGTTCTCAAAAAATTTTGCTATGTGGGTGGCAAAGGGCGTCGAGGGCTCATGGCCGTAGAGCCAGGTGGGAATACCCAGACTCTCATAGGATTCCTGTGGATAGCGTTCTATCACTGCAAAAGCGGTCGAGAGCCAGCCGTCGTCCTTGAAGGTGGGTGCCTCACGGAGCAACGACAGGGCATCGGATACTTCTTCTTCGCTGCGACCGGCCATCCAGGCTCCTAAGTGGGTGGCCTCCATGGCACCAGGACCGCCGCCGCTCAGCATGTAGAAGCCGTTCTCGGTGAGCCGCTTGCTCAGCGATACGATGTCGCGGAACATCGTGTCGGTACGCTGCAGGGCATGGCCGCCCATGATGCCAAGGCATAGATGGGGATGGTGGGTCTTGAAAAAACGGTTTAATGCGGCCTGTATGCCATGGTCGTGAAGGGCACGGGCCAGACGTTCTTCCACCAGCTCAGCTTGCTTGCCTGTCTGCAGGAAATGGGCGTATACCTCGGCGTCGAAACTGGTTCCTTCGGGAGAATCTGCTGAGAATCCGCTGCGGGCATAGAGTTCACGGGAGGAATATAGGGCTTTACGGGTCACATCATAGGGCACTTTTCTCAAATAGGCTATGATGTCTCTTATCTCGTCAAAATCTTGTTCGCTGATCATTTTCGGTCGGTTTGAAGTGTGCAGTCAAAGTTAATGAATTCTTTGCACATCACAAAATGATTGTACCCATTTTTGAGAATTGCTCCATCTCTTTCTCCTCCTTGGTGCTTTTTTAGGCCGATACACACGGCTTTCTCGATTTTTATGCTTAATTTCGCAAGGTAATCTTTGATTTCGATAGCTGATGAGAAAAATTGTTGCTTTATTCATCATCGCAATAGGGTGTGGACTTGCCACGCTCCACTGCCATGCACAACAGAAAGCCCCTCTCCAGAAACGGGAGAAGTTTGAATACTCTTTCGACCTCCCCGTCTATGTGGAGCAATTGAAAGAAGAACTTACCTATCCGCTGGCATGGGACCATTCCGGCATCGCCGACTTCTACCAATGGAGGGAGGCGGCAAGGGCGAAAACGTTCGAGTGTATGATGACACCGCCAAAGAAAGCGGAGCGTTTTGACATGGAGGTGGTGGGCCAGGAACAACGCGAGGGGTATAGGGCCTTGAAGGTGATGTTCAATGTCAATGCCTATGCGCGTGTGATGGCCTATGTGCTTGTGCCCGACGGCAAGGGGCCTTTCCCCGCCGTGAATCTGCTGCACGACCATGGTGCCCATCTCTTCATCGGGAAAGAAAAAATGATAAGGCCCTTCGGGGTGGAGAAGGAGGTCGTCGACGATGCCGACAAATGGGTGGACAACCTGTACGGCGGACAGTATGTGGGCGACTATCTGGCACGACATGGATATGTGTGCTTCTCGGCCGATGCGCCGCTGTGGGGCGAAAGGGGCCGGGAAGAGGGCGTGGACCGCTCCAAATATGATATCATAGCCGGTAATATGATGATGCTCGGACGTGACCTCTGCGGATTCATGCATTATGATGATATCGCTGCCACCGAGTTCATGGCTACTCTTCCTTATGTAGATAAGGAGCGGATAGGATGCATGGGATGCTCCATGGGGGCTTACAGGGCGTGGATGCTCTCTGCTCTCAGCGACCGCATAAAAGTGGGAGCCGCCATCTGCTGGATGGTGACAACCGATGTGCAGATGTCTACGGCTGATAAAAAAAGAGAGTATGGGGGATTTGCCAACTGTCTGCCCGGACTGAGACAGTATCTTGACTATCCGCATATCGCGTCGATGGCC
Source organism: uncultured Prevotellaceae bacterium (assembly GCA_900318915.1). Classification (GTDB taxonomy): domain Bacteria; phylum Bacteroidota; class Bacteroidia; order Bacteroidales; family Bacteroidaceae; genus Prevotella. Next base: position 2,443 of record ONMI01000110.1, read on the forward strand.
GCTCCCAAACCGATGCTCTTCATCAACGGTACAAAAGACCACCTCTTTCCGGTGAGGGGCGTCAACAAGGCTTTCGAAATAATGCACGACACCTGGCGGAAGATGGGAGCCGACAACCGCCTCTCCACGCAGATATGGGAGATACCGCATAGTTGCGGCGTGCAGGTGCAGGAGGAAACGTTGAACTTTTTTGAGAAATATCTGAAACGGAAATGTTAATCAAACGTTTTCGTTTTGACATTACTTCGCATTTTGGGGGAAGGTGCCGCCAATCCTTCTCCCGAGGAAAAACTCTGTTGGATTTGGCTGTTCGCTCTTTTTTTTGTAATTTTGCATTTCAAATAGACAGAACACACCTTTCATTTATAAAGTAATGCTTAATTTTATCTGTTTCGGTAGTGGTAGCTCGGGCAACAGCTATTATCTATTTACCGAAAATACAGGTCTTCTTATTGATGTGGGGCTGGGCATTCGCAAGCTGAAAAAGTATTTCCATGAGTTTGGACTGCCCATGTCGAAAATAAAACACATCCTCATCACGCACGACCATGCCGACCATGTGAAAACCGTCGGCAAACTGAGCCATGAAATGGCACTCCCGGTCTATGCCACCCAGGATGTCTTTAAAGGTATCGACGGCAATTATTGCGTGAAAAACAAAGTGGACTTCAAATTACGGCATTTCTTGCAGAAAGGTGTGGGGGTGCAGCTCGACGAATTTTTCGTAACACCCTTCGATGTGCCTCACGACAGCATGGACCATGTGGGATACCTGATCTCCTGCAGCGGCGTCAACTTCTGCCTCATCACGGATGTGGGACATGTGACCGATGAGATAAAGGAAAGGGTGGGGCAGGCCAACTATCTGGTGCTGGAGTCGAACCATGACGAGGAAATGCTGCAGGGCGGACCTTACCCACAATTCCTCAAAGACCGTGTGCGCGGACCGCGCGGACATCTGTCGAACAGCGAGTGCGGACTGCTCCTGGCACAGGCGGCCACCCCTATGCTGCGACATGTATGGCTCTGCCATCTCAGTCAGGAAAACAACCATCCTGAACTGGCACGGAAAACCAATGAGAATATCCTGAGAGATCACGGCATCGTGGCCGGGGCCGATTTCCTGCTCGATGTGCTGAAAAGGCAGACGCCCAGCCCAGTCTATACCTTGGAGTAAGAAAAGCTTACATCGCTTCGTATTCCTTCACCGCGCGCTCATAGATAAATGAAAGCGGCAGATTGATGCGGTCTATCATGCTGGGGAAGGAACGGGCGAAACTGACATAATAGATGGCGGTGAACTGACTGCCGTCGAAACGGCGCCCGGGAATGGCCGGC
>ONMI01000108.1 GCA_900318915.1 uncultured Prevotellaceae bacterium
CATTATAGATTGATATTTATTTTAGTTTCGTACTTTTGCAACAAAGTTACAAAATATCTATGAAATGACGAAAGAAGTATTTTTGAAATTGCACGCCCCCGGCGGTCATCTCGAAGCCAAAGACCTGACCGCCGACGAGAAAAAAGATTTGTATGCGCTGATGGTGTCTTTCGGAGCCACTGCCGCATTAGCCTATAATCGATTCTTCGACAAAGGGTTTGACAGATGGGAACTGCAAGGAATCAATCAGTGCAAGGCTGATTTCGTGGAATCGTGTGTGGAGGATGGCGAATTGAGGAAAGAGCTTTACGCCAAGGACGAGGGGTTTTATTCCGCCCTGCCGTTCATGTCGGGACTTCGCATGAAGCTCGTCGAGCACATGGCAGCGCGGGGGATGATTCACCGCAAGACCGTGGACCAGCGTTTCGACGCCGACGATTGGAAAGAATGGGAGAGGGTGGGGGTGGACTTCATCATCGACAAGTTCTGCGACATGTATGCCAAGAAGGAAGAAACAGCATGAGGACCCGCCTGTCAAGATGGCCTACACCCTGGACTACAGGGGAAAGCACGAAGACCAACTGGCCTTCGTGTTTCTCACACCCGACGACAGGCCGCTGGCGGCAGCGTTCGACCTGCTCTGCCGTGGCGGCATCATGGAGAGGTGCAGCGTGTGGCATGAGCACGCCATCGTCTGGCGCAACAAAAAGGGCTACTGGCGAACGGTGTTCATGCCGCAGGGCTACGACGAGCAGTTCATGTCGCTCGACGAACTGCGCTTCTTCATCGAGCAGATGATGCGGCAGAAAGGGCACACGATTACTTATCATAAGATAGACAAATTCCTGAATATATGAAAGCAAGAGAAAAATGCGCCGATGTCTATGGAAAGACCATTGCCGACGGCATGATAGATTTGTTTCTGCAAAACGTATGGCACGACAGATCTGACGAGCCACCTGTCGGGGCGATGATTGTCACTTACACCCGTTGGGGTGGGGAACTGAAAGTGCTTTATGGTAAGTTCTTGGGCGGGCGGCTCATAAAGGTAGGCCCCGGCCGTCCATGGGTTATCACCGGGAAGTGGGCCTATGCGGAAGAAATTATACCTGATTTTTAATCATACAACACAATGAACCATATTGATATTACATTCGATTTAGAAACCTGCGCCACCACGGCCAACGCTGCCGTGATGCAGGTGGCTGCCGTGGCATGGGACCGTTACGCAAATGACAACCCTTTCGCCGTGCAAAACGGCGGAGTAACGGTGGAATATCCACACTATGTATCTTTCAACGAGCATGTCGATCTGCGCTCATGCGTGGTTGACGGTTTTGACTTCGACCCTGCCACCGTTCAGTGGTGGGCAAGGCAGAGCGATGCGGCAAAAGAAGCCGTGACAGACGGGCTGGCCGAACCAATCCGAGAGGTGTTTGAACGCTTCGTGCTGTGGATTCAGCAAACGATGAGGGAATCAAAGGCTGGCAGCGTGAACGCACAGGCGGACAGTATATGCCTGTGGTGCCAGGGTATGGACTTTGACGGGGCCATCCTGCGCAACATCTGTCACAAATACGACATCGAACTGCCATTCCGATACCAGCAGTTCCGCGACTGCAGGAGCATCATCCTTGAAGCAGCGGCGACAGTTGTCGGGCGGGCAACTTATAAATACCAGTTAAAAGACGGAAGTACATTAACCGTTGAAGACATCCTACAGAAACCCTGCAAGGCATACGACATCTACGAGCCGTTGCCGAAAGAATACGGCAGCAAAGACCGGGTGCATGATGCGGTGTACGACTGCATCCGCTCGTCGTGGAACACATGGCAGGCGCTCCGCTGGATGCAAGCCACACCCGACACTATATAAGACCTCGAAATAATCACATTTCAGGAGAAATCCATGCGGTTTTCTCCTTACAATCCCCATTCGTTATGCAATATTACCTGCTTGACAATCCATCCTCTCACCTTGCAGGGCGAGAAGTCGGCGAAAATAAAAACGCAATATTTTCACCGTTTTTTGCATTGAAATCGCTTAAAAAACGATTCGATTTTTACTTGATTTTCGTTTCGAAATTGGTGCAAAAATGTAATATTTTTCCTCAACTCTTAATGTTTTGCCATAATATTTTGCAAACCAATAAGTTATCGTGGCTCTCGTCTCATGGTTTATTCAGCATTGAACGCACCAAATTGCCGCATAATTTATTGACTTACAAAATATTAACACAAGGCAAGCGGAAAATCAAAGAAAAATGCAAAAAACGCATTGATTTTTCACTCGTTTTTTAATTAAAATCCGATGCGAAATGGGACGGAAAAAGCAAATATTCCTGCAACTTTACACCAAGGATTATACAGGTGATGAACGCCTTCGGATGTGCAGTCCGGGGGCATGGGGCGTGTATAGTTATCTGCTCTGCCTGCTCAACTCAACGGCGGTTCGCGGAGCCTACCGACTGAGCAAGCTGGAACGTCGGCCAGACCTGAAACGGTCACTCACCCAAAGGGTATTGTCCGCATCCACGGATGCCGCTAAAATACCGCCGTTTGCGGAGATTCTGCAACGTCAGATGCCATGGAAAAAAACAGAGATTCTGCGGGCACTGAAAGAACTGCTTTTCTACAAGGTCATCGTCCTGGAAGACGATGCCTTGATACAACCGAGAATGTACCGCGAAGGCGGTCACGTATTGAAATCCGAAGACGAAAGGGTAGGGGAGGATGATGCCCAGATGCAGGAGGAAAATACAGACATGGAAAATGGTACTGAAAAGGTACATAAAAACGATAATAAAAACGATGAAAAAAGTGACTTTCCTGCGCGTGCGATCGCGCGTGCGCGCTCTGAGAATATGAGTTATGAGAATATAAATACTGGTGATAGTAAAGGTAATATAGGGGGTGTGGGGGATGAAAAACGGGAAGATGAAGAAAAACAAGAAGGCAGGAAAAAGAAAACGCCGGAATTTACCCCGCCAACGTTGGATGAAGTGAAAGCCTACTTCGCTGAGCGGGGCACCACCATCAACCCCGAAGCCTTCTGGGCGCACTACGAGGCGAACGGATGGGTGCAGAGCCGTGGCAAGCCCATCAAGAACTGGAAAGCCTGTCTGAGTTCGGCGACGGACGGGGGCAGCCGTCACGGCAAAGACAGAACGACACTATCATGCAGCACCATGAAGGCGCGTATGACGATATGGAAGAATTTGGCTAACCTAATTGAAAAATCATGAGCACGACAAGCGTCAAATTGAAATTCAGAGAGTCAATGGTGGAGGGAAAGGAAGGGCGGCTGTTCTTCCAGGTCATCCGAAACCGCTGTATAAGGCAGATTACGCTGCCCTATATGATTTACCCCGATGAGTGGAGCGAAGATGGCCGCCTCGCCGCCAAGAGCAGCAGACCAGACTATATAGCAGAAATCGCCAGGAGAGTCTCCAAGGACAGGGAAATCATGGAAAGGGCGGTGGCCTCGCTCGACGCCCGCGGCGACTATACTGCCGATGATGTGGTGGAGAAGTACAACGAAATGGCCGGAGAACTGCAGTTCACAACCTTCACGGGGCACATCATAGCGCATCTCAGGAAGATGGGGAACAGCCGCACGGCCGACACCTACACATCGGCCATGAACAGCTTCATGACCTACAGGAAGGATAAAAGGACGTTCCTGAATGACATGACAGATGAGGAGATGCAGCTCTACCAGTCGTGGCTGAGAGGCAACGGCTGCGGGAAGAACACCATATCCTTTTATATGCGCATACTGCGGGCCATCTACAACAGGGCCGTCGAACGGGGCCTTATAGATGAGGGGCATCCTTTTCGTCACGTGTTCACAGGCTACGAGAAGACGAAGAAGAGAGCCGTCAGCATCAGCGTCATAAGAAAGATTAAGGAACTGGACTTGCCGGAAGGGAGGAAGAGCCTGCGGTTCGCCCGTGATATTTTCCTGTTCAGCTTCTACACCCGGGGGATGTCGTTTGTGGACATTGTCTATCTGAAGAAGGACAACATCCGTAACGGCTTCCTTGTCTACCGGAGGAGGAAGACCGGGCAGCAGCTTACAATGAAGTGGGAACCGGCCATGAAGAAGATTGCCGAGCGATACGGGTCTGACAGCGAGTACATCTTTCCCATTGTTGCAGGCGGCGGCGATGACAGAAGATTGTATTACAGCGCAATGGCCCGTGTAAACAAGGCACTGAAGAAAATCGGGGCCATGCTGCATCTGCCGGAGCCGCTCACCATGTACGTGGCCCGCCATTCCTGGGCGACTGCCGCCCGTGTGAGCAACATCCCCATCTCGGTCATCAGCGAGGGCCTGGGGCACGACAGCGAGGAGACGACGCAGATTTACCTCGCCTCGATCGAGAACAGTGTCGTCGACAAGGCGAACAGCAGGATTATAGGATTGTTAGGCGAATAGTATGGCATATAGTTTTGATGATAATTTTCGAAAAGGTGTCGATAACATGCGCGAAGGCCATGGATTTAACCCTTATCCAGAGCGGCTACATCTTCAAATACCGCACGCACGGGAACAACTGGCTGCTGGACTGCGCTATTTTCTCGGTGCCCGGGCACAATGGATTCCCGCATACGACCATGTGGTTGAATGGCTCACAGAGAACAACGGGCGTGGTCTGCTGTGCGTAGGCAGCAACGGACTCGGCAAGACGCTCATCTGTCAGAACATCATCCCGGTTTTGCTGCAGCAGAACATGCGGAAGATAGTGAAGACGTGTTCCGCTATCGACATGAATCTCCATTTGGACGAGCTGCTACGCATCAAGCTCCTGAGCATCGACGACGTAGGCACCGAGCCGGTCGAGACCATCAACTACGGCGTTCGGCGTATCGCCTTCAGCGAACTGGTGGACCAGTCGGAGAAACAGGGCACACTGCTCATCCTCTCCACCAACCTGCGCACCACCCACGGCACCGACAAGGACGGGAACATCGTCCCCTCTATCGAAGACCGCTACGGCCTTCGCACTTACGACCGTCTGAAAGCAGTCACGAAGACTGTTGTGTTCAGAGGGAAATCTTTTCGGCAATAGGAACTCACAACAATATTACTAAACAACTATGATTCATTACGGGAAAACGCCACAAGGCGAACTGCAACTGATGCTGACGGGAGAAGACATTGCGCATCTCCACACAATGATTACTGGTGCCGGAATAGAACAACGAAGGGTTTTCTACGGCCTGAAAACCTACATCGAGGACAATTATAAACCGCAAATATAATGCAGGGATTTATATCAACATTAAAAAAGTAATATTATGAGAAGTAGAACAGCAACATGGTTTGAGTGCAAGATTGCATTCGAGAAGGTAATGGAAGACGGCCTTCAGAAAAAGGTCACGGAGAAGTACGTGGTGAACGCCCTGTCGCACTCGGAGGCCGAGGAGCGCATCACGGAGGAGATGTCGGCCTATATCAGCGGCGAGTTTGAGGTGAAGGGCATCGTGCCCGCACAGTACAAGGAGATATTCTTCATGTCGGTGGGCGAGAAGATGGTGGCCGGACAGACGGAAGACCTGTTGCACGCCGTGAAGAAGGGCGACCGCAAGAAGGGTATGGAGGTGTATGAGCGCGGGCTGGTGTTCAGGGTGCCTCGGTGAACAACGCCGCCGAGAACACCGTCGAGGCGCTTCACGGCACGATGATGGACTACGTGATTACCTCCGTGGCCGAGCAGCCTATCATCGACGTGTTCGAGATGACCGCCGCCGAGACAAAGGCCGCCGACCTCATAGCCCGCATGACCGAGGACCTGAAAGACCGCTCGCTCACCGTGGAGAGCATTGTCGATAAGTACGTCAGCACGGCCACCCCTGAGCTTCGACAGCAGCTTATCGACAGGCTCGACCAAATGCGCCAGAGCGGACAGATGCCGGAAAAGGAGTAACGACTACTAATTTAACGAATTGACTATGGATTCAGAAGAAATGTATTACGAGCACGACTATTTCGCCGACCTGCGGCGGTTGTCGCTGAAAGACAGGAAAGGCTACGAGAGCCTGGCCGAGAAAATGCAGCAGCAGGGGTATGTGGTGTGCTACGGCAGTCCCGTTGCCGCCGTGAAGCAGATTCCCAACGGCATCGGAGACTACATACAGGGCATCCGCTACCTGCGCAAGTTGCAGAACGACTACCTGTTCGTGGCCTACAAGAACTTTGAGCTGACGGTGGGGCTGACCGACGAGCGCATCGCGGTCTGCCTGATGCTGATGATGGGTTCGGTCACGCTGTCGCCCCTCCCGCTGATAGAGGCGACGGTGTTCTACAGAGGCAGGCTTTACAAAATTGTTGCCGAAGCGCGTCACTTCCCCGACGCTGTGCATTATAGTGGTTGGGATCGGGCCATCGACGTGCTGCAGAATACAACAGGCTGCATCCTCGACCGCCTGTATGACGTCGTGCGGAGGATAATCCTCGAAGGCCGTTGGCCGGAGGAAGAGTTTTTTAGTGAGGTGTGACGGAAAGAAACAAGTGACATCAAAAACAACATCGAATTATGACCGATAACTTCCAGCGATACAAGGAGCTTATCACGCTCTGCGGCGGGCTGCCCGACGACAACGAGAAGGGCAACCTCGACCGATACTACGTCGTGGAACTGATTCGGCGCGGCAAGGACAACCCGGACTTGCCCGCCGCTAACTACCACTTCCGCAACTACTACATCTACTCCTGGCGCGACCTCGACCGTTACGAGCAGGAAATCAAGCAGGTGTGCAACATGCTTAACCTGCGGGCCTACTGTTCCGTGGGCAGCAAGCGTATGTCGCAGGTGGCCCTCGACACGCTGGTCGAGAGCGCACGGCGTATCGCCGCCCACGACTACAAGCGTTTCTACAGTATCTTCGAGTCCTGCTCCGGCAAGTACCTCGACCGCAGCGACCAGCGGTGGGTGGTTGACATCGACGACACAAAGGACGAGCAGCTCGTCCGTTACCTCTGCCAGTACATCCGCGCGATGGAGTCGGGCTATGACGACCCCGTGGTATATGTCATGCCGACGCGCACAGGGCAGCACATCATCACCCGTCCGTTCAACCTGAAGCGGTTTCAGGACGACTTCAGCGAGGTCATTGGCAACCGCTACGCCATCGAGCCGCCGACGGTGAAAAAGAACCACCTCACGCTGCTCTACGAGAACCTGAATAGCCCCGACGTTGCCGATCCACTCGACGACATCACACTGCGTCCCGGCGCTACGGTCACGCTGCCGCTGCCACAGCCGCAGGGAGAGCCGAAGCCGCTGCTGATGGCGCTCGACTGGTGCGATGCGGACTTGGTGAGACTAGTGCTCAGCGATAAGATAGTATCGTTATTGTGCCAGCAGAACGGCTTTATGGCCGACCCCGAGATGCGCCGGCTGGCCAGTGCGATAGAGAGAATGTCGAAAATATGCGACTACATCATTGAGTATCAGCGGAGTAATACTAAAGACAAGTGATTATGGCACAGAAGAAAAAGACGATTGCGGACTATCAGGCGGCCTTCAAGAGCCTGTTCCGTGAAATGGAGAGTGAACTGGGTGCAAAGGCATCCGAAGTGAGGATTTACGCCAGGGAGGTCTATCCCGACAGCGGCAACTCGGCCATCGCTGCGGTAACGGAGAGGAAGATGCAGCGCGTGGCCGTATGTAATATCTCGTTCTCCGAGGAAACACCAACGACGATATTCTGAACAACAACCACTAATTTAACGAATTAAGACGTATGAAAGAAGCAGAAAGAGAACAGCTACAGGCGGTGCTCGACAAGTTTGACCGCCGCGAGGATGAGTGCTACGACAGGATGGGCTACATGGAGGGGCACTATTTCAAATACGAGAAACAGGCTATTGACCTGAAACGGCAGGTTTACCATGAGTGCTTCCGCGAACTGCAGGCAACACTCAGCAGAATGAAGGTGGAAGAATGGACGCAACAGGACGATGCGATAGCCAAAGAGATAATTGCCTATTTCCGCGACGGCACGGTGAAGTTGCAGCACGATTTGAACCTCTATGCCACATGGCTGGAGAAACTGGTGACAAAACAGAAATGAGACGGATTTCGGGATGGCCTGCGGCCAGAAATCTGACAAAATCTATTTCAAAATCTAACAAATAAAAAGGAATTATGAGCACTTCAACTTACATCGAATGTGAAGACAACATCCGCGAAGATTTAGGCGAGAGTCTGCCTTCCGCACCGCGAAAAGAGAAAAGACGTGTAGAGACTGTCGAGCTTGAGCCGCAAGAGGAAAAGGCGATGCCCGACAACTTTAAGTACAACATCGGTGACATTATCAGACTGTCAAACCCCGACATGAACTTGATGGCGCCAGAAAGCCCAAATCCAAATAGGCAGTACCACGACAATCTGCGAGTGATATTCCGCTTCTATGAAGGCAATCATGTCTATATCGTGGAAGCAGAAGACGGCATCGGCCTTATAACGATCGAACAGGACACCGAGTTGGTGGAGCGTTCCACTGCGCCCAATACACCGCCCGACAACAAGCCAAAGCCTGAGCCGGAGGTGAAGACCGTCAGCCAGGAAGAATACTTCCGCGAGGTGAGTACGCTCAACGGAAAGATACGCCAGTTGGAGCGGCAGTGTGCCGACGAGCGGCAGAAGACTGACAGGGAGAAGGTCAAAGTAGAGCAGATGCTGCACCGATCGGTGGGCTGTCTCGACGCAGTGAAGGCCATGCTGGAGAGTTCGGGCGGTGGTGCCACGCATCGCATGAGAGACTTCTATGCTGAAGCAATGGTGAAATTCATCGGCAATGCCAAGGCGACGCTACAGTCGTATGCCGAGCCCGAACCGTTCTAAACCGATTAAAAAGACATGAACAGAAAGCAAACGACTATGACAAAATGGAATGACAACATCGACACGACCCTATCGTTCCGAATGGAAACAAACGAAGAGGGCAGGGCATACTTCGACCGTATGCTGCGAGAGATGAAGGACAAAGAGACGGCTATCCGTGAACGCATCGAGCAGCTGTTTGGCGAGTATATCCAGATAGGCGGCGAGAAGCGCGACGAAGCCTACCAGCAAGTGCTGCGGGTGTTCGCCATCGGCTATCAGCTGGGATGGAACGACCAATACTCCATCTGCACGAAAGGAGGCAAGCAATGACCGCCACCACCATCCACATCTTCATCACCCTGCTATTGGGCATCGCCCTCGGCGCAGTCGCCGGCTCGCTGTGGGGCCTCGGTCAGCACCGCCACATCTACGACTGGCTTTCGGCCTCGCTTATCAGTCGTATGCAGCAGGCCATGCGCTCCTGCGACTACAGTCAGGACGAGATAGACCGGGTGACGCACCGCATGGGCTGCAAGATTATGCCGCCCAATATTCCCTGCCCGCCTGCACCCAAGAAGCCCGAAACGCAGCAGGACGAATCTATTGAATAATTTTCTCGGCACCAGCCGACTAAAGACAAAAGGAACTATGACACGTGAAGAATTTGACAAGAAGCAGTGGCATAAAGACATGCGCTGCTTCATCGAGACAGAGGTAAATGGCAAGACGAAGAAAAGCTATGGCACTATTGTCAAGGTACACTTCGGAGCCCAGTTCGTCGGCGTAAGGTTCGACGGCAAGGACTACGTGGAGCGCATCGGCTGTGAGCGCATCACCCTCCAGGAGGACTATGAGCGACATCTGCGCGAGCAACATGCCCTCGCCGCCAACGCACAAGCCATCACCGACCAGATAACCATAGAGCATGGCGCGGTGTACGTTGACATCGAACAATACCTCACCGTAGAGAATGGCGACTGGCTTGTGCGCCTGAAAGGCGGAATAATGAGCCGCTGCCTGAAAATCTATCATAAGAAGATGGAGCGGGCAGGACTGATTAGCGGTGGGTGCTTCGGTTTCAAGGACATTCCGCAGCGATAACAAGTATTAGATTTCTGACCGAAAGGCCACAAACATTATAAACAAACAAAAAATCAAAGTCATTATGCAACAGAACCATGATGAGATGGCCGAGAAGTACATCTCGGCAGTAGAGAGTCAGAAACAGTCGGAGGGACAGTCCGACAAGTCATTCACACGCGGCGACATGGAGACATGCTTCGTCAGCGGATGTCAGTCGATGGAGCGACTGCAGGAGGGCTGCGAGGGCTCGTTCGGTCAGGCAGTCGGCTCGCTGAAACACGGCTTCCTCGTGCGCCGCAAGGGTTGGAACGGCAAGGGTATGTTCCTCTTCATGCGCCCCTTCGACACGCTGCCCGACAAGATGATCACCGAGCAGGTGAAGTCGCTTCCCTGGAACTTCAAGGAGTGGGTGCGCCATCACCCCAACGAGGAGCACAGCCGATTCTTTACGCAGTACATCTGCATGAAGGCCGCCGACGGATCCATCGTCAACGGATGGCTGGCCTCGCAGACCGACATGCTCGCCGAAGACTGGGTGCTCGTAAGTCCCGAGGAATAGCCGCCATCATCGCCGTCGCCGTCTATGGCATCGTCCTTCGCCGTCATTCAGCAGATGACGGCGAAGGAGGACGGCAACGACGTGGCCGAAGCGTAGTTTTTTACGACAACAAATTAAACGAATTGAACGAATTGAAACTGAAGCGAAAGAAATGAAATGATAAACCTACTTTATATTGACTTGTTTTGCGGCGCTGGCGGCACGTCGACCGGCGTGGAATATGCCAGGGTGGACGGTGAGAAATGCGCCGAAGTGATAGCGTGCGTCAACCATGACAAGAACGCCATCCTGTCGCATCAGGCCAACCACCCCGATACGCTTCACTTCACCGAGGATATACGCACGCTGGAGCTGGGGCCGATGATGGCCCACCTCGCCGCGAAGAAGACAGAATATCCAGAGGCCCATGTGGTGCTGTGGGCTTCGCTGGAATGTACGAATTTCAGCCGTGCCAAGGGTGGCCAGCCGCGTGATGCCGACAGCCGCACGCTGGCCGAGCATCTTTTCAGATATATAGAAGCCTTGAAGCCCGACTATATCCAGATAGAGAATGTAGAGGAATTTATGTGATAACTACGACTGGCGGCTGCTGAACGCTGCCGACTTCGGTGCCTACACCTCTCGCAAGCGTTTCTTCGGCCAGTTTGCCAGAAAGGGTCTGCCGATATGCTTCCCCGTTCAGACCTACGCAAAACCCAACGTGGCGTTTGAGTCTCATGTATTAGGCAATCTTTTTCCGAATCAGTATAAACCTTGGAAGGCCGTGCGCGACGTTCTTGATTTGGCGGACGATGGCGAGAGCATCTTTACAAGGAAGAAACCGCTGTGCGAGAAGACGCTGGAGCGCATCTATGCCGGGCTGGTGAAGTTTGTGGCTGGCGGCAAGGAGCAGGCAGAGGCATGGATATTGAAATACAACTCGACCAACAGGGACGGGCATCACAATCCGCCAGGCATCGACGAGCCGTGTCCCGTGGTGGCCGTGCAGAACCGCCTCGGGCTGGTGAAGTGCCGTTTTCTCTCCAAGCAGTTCAGCGGCGACCCGATGTCGAAGAACCAGAGTATCGACCAGCCGGCGGGCACGGTGACAACGGTGGATCATCATGCCTTCGTAACGGCTTATTATGGCAACGGGTATAACACGAGCGTCGATGAGCCGGCGCCGACAGTGACGACAAAAGACCGCCTGAGCCTTGTCAGTACGCAGTTCATGGCCAACGAATACAGCGGTGGCGGTCAGATAACGAGTATCGACCAGCCCTGTCCTGCTGTACTTACTACGCCAAAACAGAAAATTGTATCGCCGCAGTATCTGATGAACCCTCAGTTTGCCAGTTCTGGCGGTAGCATCGACAAGCCATGCTTTACGCTCATAGCGAGAATGGACAAGATGCCGCCTTACCTTATCAGTACCGACGAGGGCATAGGCATCAAAATATTCGACGACGACACCCCCATGACCTGCAAGATAAAGGAGTTCATGGCAGCCTACGGCATTATCGACATCAAAATGCGGATGCTGAAGATTGCAGAACTGAAGCGTATCATGGGCTTCCCGGAGAACTATACGCTCATCGGCACGCAGGCCGAGCAAAAGAAG
>ONMI01000107.1 GCA_900318915.1 uncultured Prevotellaceae bacterium
AACCATCAATTTGTGACCTGAAACGTTTGAATCAAGAAAAACGCATGAATATCAGAACTTTGAGCTATGTCTCATCCTGCAAAATGAGCTATAGGTCTATTTTTTATCCCGAGACGGAGTAACTTGGGCGATAGCCAAAGTTACGAAAAAACGAGTGTAATGAGAAGAAAATCAGAATTTTCTTCTCATTGCCGAGTGCTAAGTAACTTCGGCGTCAGCCAAAGTTACGAAAAGTCGAGGGGAATTAGGAAAGTGCCGCCAGAAGCACGTCGCCCACGGCGATGATGTGGCACACGCTGCCGGCCAGCACGAAGAAGTGGAACACGGAGTGCATGTAGCGCCGCTTGTTGAGGCTGTAGAACACGGCCCCGGTGATGTAGCACACGCCCTCGGCCACAATCCACACCACGGCAGCCGTGCTCACCACACGGAGCAGTGGACCGAAGGCCACGAGCACGGAGAGCCCCATAAGCACGAAACACACCGTCTCGAGCCGGCTGTGCTCGCTCAGCCGCACAAAACTCATCACGGTGCCCACAATGGCGCAGAGCCACACGAAACAGAAGAGTCCCCACCCCCAGTAGCCTTCATGACGCAGGGCGATGAGGGTGATGGGCGAGTAGCTGCCCGCTATGTGCCAGTAGATGGCGGCATGGTCCCATCGGCGCAGGCGTTCGCGCCATTTGCTGCGCATGGGGGTGGCGTGATAGGCGGTGGAGGCCACATAACTGCCCAGCATGCCCACGATGTAGAGGATCACGCTTGCGCGGTCCCAACCGCCGCCGCCCTGAAACACCCACACCAGGAAAACCACGGCCATGGCCACACCCAGGAGGATACCTCCGGCGTGCGACCACACATTCCACAGCTCTTCTTTCTTCGTATACCGTATCGCCATGGCTGTGCGGATATCAGTAGGTAAACGAGCTGCCGCCCAGAAACTCGCGCAGGAGCGAGGTGGCGGGCAGTTTCTCATAGGGTATGGGAGAGAAATACTTCAGGAATTTCGACAGCCGGTAGGCCTCGGCAAACTCGTCGGCGTTCTCGGGTACAGCCTCGAGCAGGGGCTCTGCCTGCTGGCGTATCACGGCCAGCTCATAGATCATGGCCGTATTGAACATCTCGTCGGCGTTTTCCTGATAGGGGAAAATCCATTTCTGCTCGCCCGCCCTGACCGAGGGCCACCGGCGTATGCTCTCCTGCGCCGAAACACCGCGGTACTTATGGTCGCGTATGATGCGCCGCAGCAGGCGGTTGTCGGTGGTGGGTATGTAGTTGTGGTGGTCCAGAAGGATGGTGGTGAGGGCCGAGGCGTAGACCCTGAACTTGATTTCTTCGGGTATCTTGGCGGTGAGTTCGGGATTGAGCGCATGGATTCCCTCTATCACCAGCACCTGGTCGGGACCCAGCCGCAGACGCTTGCCGCTCTTGCAGCTCTTGCCGGTGGGGAAGTCGTAGCGGGGCAGCTCCACCTCGTCGCCGCGGAAGAGCGCCTCGAGCTGTTCGTTGAGCAAGGGCAGGTTGAGCGAGTAGAGGCTCTCAAAGTCGTAGTCGCCTTTCTCGTCGCGCGGTGTCTGCTCGCGGTCCACGAAATAGTCGTCGAGCGAGAGCATCACCGGCCGTATGCCGTTGCACACGAGCTGTATGGCGAGCCGCTTGCAGGTGGTGGTCTTGCCGCTCGACGAGGGGCCGGATATCATCACCAGCTTCACATTGCCTCGGGCGGCTATCTGCTCGGCTATATGGGCTATCTTCTTCTCCTGCAGCGCCTCCGCCACGTTTACAATCATGTTGGCGCCCCCGCGGGCCACGGCATCGTTGAAGTCACCTACGGTGCTGATGCCCATGAGTTTCTGCCAGCGGTGGTGTTCCTGGAAGATGCCGAACATCTTGTCCTGCATGATGAGTTCGCCCAGGCGGTCGGGACTGCTGGTCATGGGGCAGCGCAGGAGCATGCCGTCGTAGTATTTCTCCAGCCCGAAGAGGTGCAGGTCGCCGGTGTTGGGCAGCAGAGAGCCGTAGTAGTAGTCGGCATAGCCGTCTATATCGTAGTAGGTGGTGTAGAGGCGACCCAGGCTCTTGAGCAGCTTCACCTTCGACGAGGTGCCGCGCTCCTCAAAGATGCGCATGGCCTCCTCGGTGGTGCACTCATGGCGGCGCACCACATAGTGGGCGTCGATAATCTGCTGCATCCTGCCCCGCAGGGCGTCCACATCCTGCTGGGTCACAGGGCGGCCCAGGGTGAGGTCGCAGTAGTAGCCGTTTGAAACGGGTATGTCTATCACCACGCTGCCATGGGGATAGAGGTCGTGCACAGCCTTGCAGAGCACGAAGAAGAGGGTGCGGGTGTAGGCGCGGTTGCCCGAGGCGCTGGTCAGGTCGAGAAACTCCACGTCTTTGTTGTGGTAGAGCCTCATATTGAGTCCCTCCACCTTGTTGTTTACCTTGGCGCTCACGGGTCCATAGGGCATTTGGAGGCCAAATGCAGGAAAAATTTCAGAAAGTGTGCTGCCGATTGGGAATTCTGCAGTTTTTTTATTATTTTTGCAGCGGATTTTTATCAATTCTTTCATAATCAACCATCAGATTTATGTTTTCCAATCCAAAGATATACCATTTTTTTGGGTTTGTCAAGATTTCCCACCATAAATTATAAATAATTATGTCGTATTGGATAATTTTTAAGCTGTTGGGGGCTCTTGCTCTGCTCATGTTCGGTATGAAGTCGATGAGTGAGAGCTTGCAGAAGATGGCCGGTCCCCAGCTGCGCCATGTGTTGGGCGCCATGACCACCAACCGCTTCACCGGCATGCTCACCGGTATGCTCGTCACCGCCTCCGTGCAGTCGTCTACCGCCACCACCGTGATGACGGTGTCGTTTGTCAACGCCGGTCTGCTCACCCTGGCCCAAGCCATCTCCGTGATTATGGGCGCCAACATCGGTACCACGCTCACGGCATGGATTATGTCGGCCGGTTTCTCTTTCAACATCACCGACTTTGTGTGGCCGGCTTTCTTCCTCGCCATCATTCTTATCTACTATAAGAAGAAACGCTACATCGGCGACTTCCTTTTCGGTATCTCGTTCATGTTCCTGGGTCTGGGCACCCTGCGACAGACGGGTATCGACATGCACCTGGGCGAACAGCAGGCCGTGCTCGACTTCTTCTCGTCGTTCGACCCCAACTCGTTCGGCACCACGCTCATCTTCCTGCTGCTGGGCGGCGTGCTCACCTTCTGCGTGCAGTCGTCGGCAGCTGTCATGGCCATCACCATGATTCTTTGCTCGAGCGGCGTGCTGCCCATCTATCAGGGTATCGCCCTCGTGATGGGCGAGAACATCGGCACCACGGTCACGTCGAATCTGGCGGCCATGTCGGCCAACACCCAGGCACGCCGCGCCGCCCTGGCCCACATGTTCTTCAATGTGTTCGGCGTGGTGTGGATTCTTTTCGTGTTCCGCCCCTTTGTCAACATGGTGTGCCAGATGGTGGGCTACGACGCCGACCTCACCAAGGAGGCCGCCGGCCACGAGGCTTTCATCGCCAACGCCGCCAAGCTCTCCTTCGTGCTGGCCGCTTTCCACACCTGCTTCAATGTGGTGAACACCTTCATCCTGATATGGTTCATCCCGCAGATAGAGCGTTTCGTGTGCTGGGTCATCAAAGGAAAGAAAGATGCCGAGGAGGAGGATTTCCGTCTGCACTTCATCACTGCCGGCTTCATGAAGACTCCCGAGCTCTCGGTGCTGGAGGCCCAGAAGGAGATACAGCATTTCTCGGAGCGTATGCAGCGCATGTTCGGCATGGTGCGCGAGTTGCTCACAGAGAAAGACCAGTCGAAGTTTACCAAACTCTTTGAGCGCATAGAGAAGTACGAGGGCATCTCCGACAACATGGAGATAGAGATAGCCAAGTATCTGGAGTCGGTGAGCGATGCCCACCTCTCCGACGACACAAAGGGCAAGATACGCGCCATGCTGCGCGAGATATCGGAGCTCGAGTCGATTGGCGACGCCTGCTACAACATGGCCCGCACCATCAACCGCAAGGTACAGGGACAGCAGGAGCACTTCACCGACGAGCAGTACAACCACATGCACCAGATGATGCAGCTCACCGACGACTCGCTCACTCAGATGAATGTGCTGATGAACGGCCGCAAGGAACTCTTCGACCTGAACAAGAGTTTCAACATAGAGAACGAAATCAACAATTTCCGCAACCAACTGAAGGCGCAGAACATCAACGACATCAACAACCATCTCTACACCTATGGTGTGGGCACCATCTACATGGACCTTATCAACGAGTGCGAGAAACTGGGCGACTATGTGGTGAATGTGGTGGAGGCCCGTATGGGCCAGCGCCAGAAAGACGCCTGACAACAACCTTTCGAAACCTTAAAAAATGAACACGGCACCGCCCCGGGACGGAGATTTTGATTCCCTCAATAAGTGAACCCAAACAGCCATAAAGGTATACGGTTGCCATGTCCGACCTCGGTGTCATCTACAGCAAGGAAACTGTTGGGAACGTCGGCAATCTGCTCAAATGATTTCTTCCTTCCTCCGACCTCAAAGAGGTACTTTTCATTTACAAGGAAGTCGCCTTTGAGAGGGTGCTTGACATCATTGTTTACCTGCAACTGGCAGCAGAACAGTGTCTCTCGCTCATTGCCCTTGTTTACCGAAGGACACAGTACATGCATCAAGTTGGGATTCCCCAAAAATATCTTGTCAGGCTTGTATAAGAATTTATAGTTCTTTGCTTTCGAGGTAAGTAAAGCTAAAATCTGTGCTTTGTCAAGGGCGTAAAGCATGCGTAGCCCTAACTCGTTATTGGTGGCCAGTTGTGTCCACAAATCCGACATTTTAGGCTCAAAAGGCACACGCTCACTGATAATCATTACCAGTTTCTTCACCTTTTGGATGGTCTCAAATGTCATTTTCTCGACTGCTGGTAAATCACTGTCGATAACAACAGCTACAGTTTCCCTCAACCGTGCGGTAAAATCGTCGCCGGCCTCACGGTAGAAAGGATAATAGCCATGCTCCAGATAATTCTCAAAGTAGGAAGCCACCTTGACATTCTTCACAATTTGCATGGCATGGCGAACATGGTTCTTCAAAAGGTCTTCAAGGGGTATGGCATCATAATGGAAGATATCCTCAAATGCAAGGAACTCTCTGAATGAGAGCCCATATAGTGTATAAGCAGTTTGCCGACGCGAGAGGTCGACTTTGGCATTATCCATGATGAGCAGTGAGCTGCTGGTATATACAATGCTCATGTCGGGGTAGCTGTCATAGATGTTCTTCAGCGTAGCCGACCAACCTTCATATTTGTGCACTTCGTCAAGATATAATCGTTGTATGCCGTGCTGGTCTGCCCAATCCACCAAGTCAATCAAGGAATGAGTGGCAAACCACAAATCATCCAACGATGCGTAGAGCGTCTTGTCGATGTCTTCGTAATTCTCAAGAATATGCTGAAGGAGCATCGTGGTCTTTCCAACGCCACGTGCGCCCTTGATACTGATAATCCGGGCGCTCCAATTGATTTGCTCATACAGATAACGCTTGAACCGCAAGTCTATTTTGGCAATCTTACGGTGATAATTGTTGAAAAGGGGCTGTAATTCTATCGACTCCATAATTTATGAGGTTTGACGCAAAAATAGAATTTTATATTTGAAACTGCAAATATTTATATATTTTTTGTATTTCAAAATATAAAAATCGCAGTATTTTTGTATTTTGAAATGAAAAGGAATCAGGGGGACGGAGATTATGATTCCCGTCACCGACAGCGTCACTTCGGGGCACCATCTATATGGACCTTATCAACGAGTGCGAGAAACTGGGCGATTATGTGGTGAATGTGGTGGAGGCCCGTATGGGCCAGCGCCAGAAAGACGCCTGACAACAACCTTTCGAAACCTTAAAAAATGAACACGGCACCGCCCCGCGGTGCTTTTTTATCCCTAATCGGGCATTAGGATTGATGTCAGTCCTGCATTTCTTTTGGCACCCCCATTTATTTATCTTACCTTTGCATTACCATATCACACTCTATAAAATGAAATACATACCCCTCTGCCTACTCACTCTTCTGGCCATCACGGCCTGCACAAGCCGTAATGGCTACGACGCACTGCTCACCTCAGCCGACTCATTGCTCAACCAGCGGCCCGACTCTGTCATTCAACTACTCCAAGGTCCCGAAAGAGAGCCAGCAGGCCTGTCTACCCGGCAGAGAATGCACCGCTGCCTACTGTTCACCGCTGCCCAGAACAAATGCGACACAGTGTTCCGCTCAGACAGTCTGCAGCGGGTGCTTGCTGACTACTACGACCTGCATGGCACACCCAATGAGCGGATGAGAGCCCATTATCTTTTAGGCAGAGCCTACAGCGACATGGGAGAGGCACCCCGTGCGCTTCAGTGCTTTCAGGATGCCGCTGCCTGTGCTGACACCACAGCGGCCGACTGCGATTATCACACGCTGGTGAGCATATACGGGCAGATGGCATACCTTTTCGAGAAACAGAGAATGTCAAAGGAAGAAATAGACGTTCTCAAACTTTGCAGCTACTATGCAAAAAAAGACAATGACACCTTTACCTTTATTAAGGCACAGGAAATGCAGATTGTACCTTTCTTCAATTTGGATGACACAGCAAGTTGCTATCATATTACTAATCTATGCCATCAACTATATTTGGAAAACGGCATGACAGAGGCTGCAGCCGGCGTGTATTATCCCGTTATCCTACTTTTACTGCAAAAACAAGAATACGAACGTGCTCTGCCTTTAATGCGTCAATATGAGCAATGCTCAGGCCTCTTCGATGAATCTGGAAACATCAAGCCGGGTCTGGAGCATTATTATTACAGCAAAGGGCTTTATTATCAGGGGGTTCATCTCACAGATTCAGCAGAAATGTACTTCCGCAAACTGCTGAACTATTCCATCAATCACAATTACGAAGCTTACAAAGGACTGAGAATAGTCTTCCACGCATGGGGAAACAGCGACTCTGTCATGAAATACTCCTCTCTCTGCGAAGTAGCTCTTGACAGCATTCAGGCAGACGAGCAATGGGAGGCTTTGAACACAACCCTCTCTCTCTACAATTATAACCGTCTGGAAAGGGAGGCTAACCAAAATAGGATTCTGGCAGAACGCACAAAAACATGGGCTATGCTGTGATAAAAACCAGTACAGATAGTATCATCAGGGAGAATCAAAAAGAAATTGACTCGCTCAACCAGCAACTCCTGGTCTATAGGCAAAAGATGGAGAGCCTGAAAAGGAAGGATATCGAGACAGCATTGCAGCGCAGCGAGACAGTATTGCTCTTCAAGGATAAAGCCAAAGGCAAAAAAAACCAGACTGCGCCTGACCAAACAGAATGGCATGCTCTTGCTTCTCTATTGGAAGAGCACCTTCCAACATTCTATACTGCCATAACCCAAGACGGTTCTCTTTCTGAGCAGGAGAAACGTACATGTATGCTTAGCCGGCTGAAATTCAGCAATGGAGAGATTGCCATTTTGTTGGATACATCTCCACAGCGGATAACCAATGTGAAAAAAAATTCCAACTGCAAGCTGTTCGGTGAGGAGACAGCCACATCGCTCAATAAAAACCTGATGAATCTATGAGGGCAACCATCTGCCCCATAGCCTTTAAAGCAGAAAATACCCAAAGGTGTAAAATAGGTGTAAAATTGGGCTCAGAATTATTTGGCATATCATTCGGTTTGCACTATCTTTGCCCTCTGTGATACAGTTCGGCGACAACAGCTATATATATGTATCATGGGGACGGGGAATTTGATACGCAAAAATAAAACGTTCTAAATTCAAATTTTATTATGAAATTATTTTATATTTTATTAATATGTTTTTTGTTGTTTCAATGTAGCGTGGACAAAACGTCTTCGGAAGAATTAACTTTGAAAGACAGTATATGCTATATAGACACAACTCTTATCAATTCAAAATTGAAACATATCATTAAATCTTATATTCAGAATTATCCACAATTTAACAATCTGGTACTTATGCACGACAACTTTGTGGTAAAAAGTAAATATAAGGATTTGAATGTTGATGAGCTATACGTTTTGGGGCCGACATTCTCAGGAGAATCTTACGAGGAAAGGACCTATCCAGCCTTTTTTTTACAATTTCCGACAAAAATGTTTTTATTAAATCTTATTATGACAGATTTATGAATCAAAAGTTGTGTGAAAGCGTTTATATGAACTATTTGGAAATAAGAATGCTTTCATCTTCGGATGAAAAAAATTATTGGTTAATAAGGATAGATAAAGCAGGGAATGTTTCTGTTCTCACCTATCATACAGAGGATTATTTAGGTTATGATGAAGTGAAAGAACCTTCGATTTTTACGGCTCCTGTATTGAGGTGACCGGCAATTTGACGTGTCATTTATGATGGAAAGACCGCCTATGAAAGGTTATCCATTGACGATAGACACTTTGCAAAAGCAGACCCTGACATATCTGTTTTTGTAATGCATGGTGATGGGTATGTATATGGAGGGTATTATTCTTCAAGAAGAAATGGCATTGATATGTGGCGTGAAAACGAGCCAGTGCCGGTAAAGTCGTTGATTAACGGAAAAACAACGCTCAAGATAATAGCAGATTATTATAGAAATATTTAAGAATGGAAAAAAATAGAAACATATTGTGGCTGATTCTGATGTCTTTTATATTGGCTATATACGACACCATTCCGGATCACTCCGTATTAAAGCATTATTTTGTACCATATGGGGAAGATTCTCTTTTAATGATACCATATTGGCTTCTTGTAAATTTGTATGGCTCACCATTAGAACCGTGGCATAAACTGTATAAGAATGAACAGGATTTTGGAAGGGACTTCTTATATAGTCCCAATTTGCTTCCAGTACGAATAAAGTGTTCTTACCATTTTAAATTGAACAAACAGATTCTGCAGGACTATTCTAATATGTCTCTGGAAAATTTTTTCATGAAATATACTGTAAAGGAGGGTAATGACACGATATTATTAATTAATGATACCACGATAGTATATTGCCTTGATAAGCATGACTACTTTTGTATTTTTAATTACAATAATACAGGAAAGAATAAAATTATCGGGAATGAGTCCTGGTGGACACGTCATGAATAAACCTCTGATTGCAGAAAGACAATTTTATGTCTATTTACAGAATTACAGAGCTTGGCGTATGGAGGTTCGGCTCTGCTATGGAGGTTTCATTCTACAGCGTCTTTACAGGCTTCATTACTCTGAAGAGAATTCCAACATCCTCTCCCGGGCATGAGAAAAATCGATATACAATCAACTGGAATAGAACCGGAATCCGCGGTTGGTAGTTTGGCGTCCGGGCCTGCCACACCCATAGACACCTACCACAGATACTACTGCGGAAACATGGTCTATGACGGCGGCGAGCGCAGGCTCCTCACCGACGAGGGCTACGTCACCTTCGCCGCCGACGGCACGCCGCAGTACCATTTCTACCTCCGCGACCACCTGGGCAACATCCGCGTGGTCTTCGACCAGACGGGCGCCGTGGAGCAGGTGACGCACTACTATCCCTTCGGCGGCGTGATGAGGGAGTCGACGAATCCCGGCCTGCAGCCCTACAAGTACTGCGGGAAGGAACTGGACCGCACCTCCGGCCTCGACGCCTACGACTTCGGGGCCAGGATGTATTTCGCCGACCGCCTGCAATAGCACAAATAATAAAGATGTTGAAAAGATAGGTAAAAATATTTTATCAGCAATAGGAAGATATGATAAAGAAAAAAAACAATATACGCCTCTTATT
>ONMI01000106.1 GCA_900318915.1 uncultured Prevotellaceae bacterium
TTGATGCGGTCTATCATGCTGGGGAAGGAACGGGCGAAACTGACATAATAGATGGCGGTGAACTGACTGCCGTCGAAACGGCGCCCGGGAATGGCCGGCAATTCATATTTCTGACCCATGTGGATGCCGCCTTGTGCAAGGGTGGCACTTTCCATGGCTATCAGCCTCACCTTGCTCGCATTGTATTCTGTGTCGAAAAGCTGCATGGCCGATATCATGTCGTGAACCATCCTTTCCTCTTCGTAGGTCAGCGGCTTCTCCTCCTTCTCCTCTTCATAGGTCAACGGCTTCTCCTCCTTTTCTTTTTCCTGTACTGGTGTGGGGGCTTCGGCCTGGGGCGTTGGAATATCATCCTTCACTTCCTCGGTCCTTTGCGCCGGCACTTCTTGAGCACCTGGGAGCATGGCCGCCATCTCTTCGTCAGAGAAGAGGCAGGGCTCCGGCTGGGTGGGCTGTTGGGGGCGTTTGCGTTTCCTTATCATGGTATTCCAAAGTCTTTTTAATGTCGACATGTCTCTTAAATATAAAATCGCTAAAAAACACGGATGTTACGCCGCTGACGGATGGTCCATATCACTACTCCCCAGATGGAGAAATCGTCGTCCTTGCCGATGTGTATCCTTTCGTAGTGCGGGTTGGCGGGAATCAATTCTATAAAACCTTCCTCCTTGTGGCTTTGGTTGATGGCTTTTACGGTGAACTCTCCGTTGAGCAGCGCCACAATCACATCGCCGTCTTCCGGCTGCTGCTCTCTGTCTACTACAATTATGTCGCCATCGTCAATGCCGGCACCGCTCATGGAGTCGCCACGCACTATAGCATAGAAGGTGGAGCCGGGATGCTGAATGAAATCGTGGTTGAAGTCAAGGTTCGACTCTTCATAGTCGGCGGCCGGACTGGGAAAACCTGCCTTGATGCCCGGTATGCAGAGAATGGGCAGTGACGAGGTGAAATCGCCGTCAATAAAGGTGATGTCGTGGGAAGGTGACTTTTTACCGGAAGGCATGAATGGAAAAACCGCTTTTAAAAGGTTATGTCTGCGCCTGCCATGTGTTTCCTGGCAGACGCAGACATCGTTAGGAATTAATAGGCAAACAGGGGATATTTGCTCATCATCTCGTTCACTCTCGAACGGACATTGGCTATCACCTGCTCGTCTTCAGGAGCATTGAGCACTTCTTCTATCAGACCGGCTATCACAACCATAAGGTCTTCCTTGGCACCGCGGGTCGTGATGGCGGGGGTACCGAGACGAATACCGGAGGTCTGGAAGGCACTGCGGGTGTCGAAGGGTACCATGTTCTTGTTCACCGTGATGTCAGCGGCCACAAGGGCTTTCTCTGCCACCTTGCCGGTAAGGTCGGGATACTTGGTGCGAAGGTCCACCAGCATCGAGTGGTTGTCGGTACCACCGCTCACAATGCCGAAACCGCGCTTCACAAGCTCTTCGGCCAAAACCTTGGCGTTCTTCTGTACCTGCTTGGCCCACTCCTTAAACTCGGGCTGAAGGGCTTCTTCGAAGGCTACGGCCTTGGCGGCTATCACATGCTCCAGAGGACCGCCTTGGATGCCGGGGAAGACAGCACTGTTGAGCAACTGGCTCATCATCTTGATCTCGCCCTTCGGGGTCTTCTTGCCCCAGGGATTGGGGAAGTCCTTGCCCATCAGGATGATACCGCCGCGGGGACCGCGGAGCGTCTTGTGGGTGGTCGATGTCACGATGTGGGCATATTTCACGGGGTTCTCAAGCAGACCGGCGGCAATAAGACCGGCAGGGTGGGCCATGTCGATCATCAAAAGGGCACCCACCTCGTCGGCGATGGCACGCATACGGGCGTAGTCCCACTCACGGCTGTAGGCGCTTCCGCCACCGATAATCAACTTGGGCTTGTGCTCCTTGGCCAGACGTTCCATCTCGTCGTAGTCCACACGGCCGGTCTCGGGATTCAGGTTGTAGCCGATGGGATGGTACAGGATACCGGAGGTGTTCACGGCTGAACCGTGCGACAGGTGACCGCCATGAGCCAGATTCAGTCCCATGAAGGTGTCGCCGGGATTGAGAACCGTCAGCAGAACGGCGGCGTTGGCCTGGGCACCGGAGTGGGGCTGAACATTGGCAAACTCGGCGCCGAAAAGCTTCTTCACACGCTCGCGGGCAAGGTCCTCAACAATGTCTACCACTTCGCAACCGCCATAATAGCGTTTGCCGGGAAGACCCTCTGCATACTTGTTGGTCAGACAGCTGCCCATGGCCTGCATTACCTGGTCGCTCACAAAGTTCTCTGAGGCAATCAGCTCTATGCCTTTCAACTGGCGCTGATGCTCTCTTTCAATCAGATCGAAAATCTCGTTGTCTCTTTTCATAATTGAGTTGGATTATACGGGGGGATTATGATAATTCTACTTCTTCTATGTTCTGCTCCTTGTCGCAGTAGTGGCATTTCAAAATGCCTTTCTCTTTGTCCACCACATGGAATACGGTGGCCATCGGCTCGTTGTTGGTGATGCATTTCGGATTGTTGCAACGCACTATCCCGCGCAGCTCGTCGGGCGTGCGGACGGTCTTCTTCTCCACCACTTCATAGTCGTGGATGATGTTCAGCACCACATTGGGGGCTACAACTGACAGACGGGAAATCTCATCGTCGGTGAAAAACTTGTCGCTGACCTTAATGATGCCTTTCTGACCTACTTTCTCCGACGGATAGTTGTAGCCTATCGTCACGGGAGTGGTGAGGGTCTCAAGCTGTAGCAGACTCGATACCTGAAAGGTCTTGTTGGCGGGAATGTGGTCTATCACGGTGCCGTTCTCAATGGCGGCCACCAAACGCTCTTTCTTGTTCATGTCAGAATATAATGGTTTTGTCGTTACGTATCTCATCGATGCTGATGCCCAATACATCGCTGATGATGGCTTCACGGGCATACAAACCGTTGCGGGCCTGCTGAATGTAATAGGCATGGGGGTTGTTGTCCACATCGTAGGAAATCTCATTCACACGGGGCAGGGGGTGGAGTATGCGCATGTTGTCTTTCACATGACCCAGCATGCTGTTGCGCAAGATATAAACGTTCTTCACTCGCTCATACTCCATCAGGTCGGAAAAACGCTCCTTCTGAACACGCGTCATATAAATAATGTCGGCATCGGAGATGACGTCCTCGTCGAATTGGGTGTGCTCCTCATAACGGATACCGTGATCGGCACAGTAGAGCTTGTACTCGTCGGGCATGGCCAGCTCCTGGGGGGCAATGAAGTGGAAGGTGGGGTTGAAATGACGCATGGCCATAATCAGCGAGTGTACGGTGCGGCCGTATTTCAGGTCTCCTACCAGATAGATGTTCAAATCGGTCAGACGGCCTTGGGTCTGATAGATGGTATACAAATCCAACATGCACTGTGAGGGATGCTGATGGGCTCCGTCGCCGGCATTGATGATGGGAACAGGCGATACCTCACTGGCATACTGGGCTGCTCCTTCTATGTAGTGGCGCATCACGATGACATCGGCATAGTTGGATACCATCATGATGGTGTCTTTCAACGTCTCGCCCTTGGATACACTCGAGGCTTTGGCATCAGAAAAACCGATAACACGGGCTCCCAAACGCTGCGCGGCTGTCTCAAAACTTAAACGGGTTCGGGTGGATGGCTCATAAAAGAGGGTGGCTACCACTTTGCCCTTCAACAACTCTCTGTTGGGATGGCACTCAAATTCATGGGCCATCTGGATGAGATACTCAATCTTCTCCTTCGATAAATTTGCAATCGTTACAAAATCGTGCTTCTCCATTGTCGTTGGTGAATATTCCTGTTTTCGTGTGCGAAGTTACGCATTATTTTTAATTTATTTGCCACATTTCCGAAGAATTATTGTAATTTTGCACCGTTATTAGTGACGTATACGCATTCACAAAATGAGAAAAAAGTTCGTTCATATATTATGGGGTATACTTATTGGACTGATTATCATGACAATAGGTGGATTCCTTGCCATCTGGAACGGATGGATAGGGTATATGCCCGATATGGAAGATATCCAAAATCCTATCAGTAAGTATTCCTCTCAAGTCTTCTCGGCCGATGGGCAGATGATGGGCACCTATGCCTCTATCCGTGACAACCGCATCACAGTGGGATACAGCGGCATCTCACCGCATCTCATTCATGCCCTTGTGGCTACCGAGGATGAGCGCTATTACGAGCATTCGGGTATTGACTTCAAAGGCCTCGGCAGAGCCATCGTCAAACGTGGACTTATGGGCAAGGAAAGTGCCGGTGGTGGTAGTACCATCACGCAGCAGCTGGCCAAACAGTTGTACTCGAAGGTGGCGCACAGCAAGATTGAACGCCTCTTCCAAAAACCCATCGAATGGGTCATCTCCATCAAATTGGAGAAAAATTTCACCAAGGAAGAAATCCTGGTGATGTATCTCAACTATTTCGACTTCCTCTACAACGCCATCGGAGTGAAAAACGCTTCTATGGTGTACTTCAACAAGGATGTCGCCAAACTGTCTGTCACCGAGGCCGCTACACTGATCGGCCTCTGCAAGAACCCTTCTTTCTATAACCCTGTACGCTATAAACACCGCAGCGTGGAAAGAAGAAATACGGTGCTCTCACAGATGCAAAGGGCCGGCTATCTTACCATGGCCGAGTGTGAGAAATATATGTCGGAACCGCTCAAACTCAATTTCCAACGTATATCTACGCATGAGTCGATGGAGGGCTGCGCTCCGTATTTCAGAGAGTATCTGCGCCAGTATATGATGGCCGAAAAGCCTGACAAGAAGAATTATCCTTCCTGGAAGTATGTGCAGTATTATATCGACTCGCTCTCCTGGGAGCAAGACCCGCTGTATGGATGGTGCAACAAAAATACGCGTAGGGGTGGAAAACCTTACAACATCAATACCGACGGACTGCGCATTTACACAACCATCGACACGAGAATGCAGCGCTACGCAGAGGAGGCTGTGCGCGAACATCTCTCTGAAACCTTGCAGCCGGCATTCAATGCATGACAGGGTGATGAACCGGGCCATCAAGCAGAGCCATCGCTACCAGGCACTGAAAGCGGCTGGAAAGACGGAGGAGGAAATACAGAAAGACTTCAATACGACCGTGGAGATGAAGGTGTTCACCTACAATGGTGACGTGATCAAGGTGATGACACCGCTCGACTCCATCAAGTATTATAAAACCTTCCTGCGCTCCGGATTCGTGAGCATGGAACCCAAAACAGGTGCTGTGAAAGCTTATGTGGGTGGACAGAACTATGAGCATTTCCAGTACGACATGGCTGAAAACGGTTTCACTCCTTGTGACCTGGCTCCTAACCGCGCACAGACCTATTATGAAGGTGGTGTGCGATGGACACCAAGAAATGGCAGTAGGGCAAGATATGGTGCTATGGTCACACTCAAGTGGGGACTCCAGCAGTCTAACAACTGGATTTCTGCTTATCTCATGAGCAAGTTCAATCCGATGTCGCTCGTTGATCTGCTTCACAAATATGGCATCAACAACCCCAATATCAAACCGGTGATGGCGCTCTGTCTCGGACCGTGCGAAGTGACGGTCGGTGAGATGGTGAGCGCATACACGGCTTTCGTCAATCACGGTATACGCTGCGCGCCCTATATGGTGACACGTATCGAGGACAGCGAAGGCAATATCCTGGCCGATTTCCAGCCGCGTTTCAACGAGGTGATTAGTGAAAGCAGCTCTTTCAAAATGCTTGAACTGCTGCAGGCGGTGGTCGACGGCGGTACAGCAAGCCGCGTCAGGGGATATGGCATCACCGGCGAGGTAGGCGGCAAGACGGGTACCACCAATGATAATGCCGACGGATGGTTCATGGGTGTGACACCCGAACTGGTAAGCGGATGCTGGGTAGGCGGCGAGGACCGTGACATCCACTTCCTTTCCACGCGAATTGGTCAGGGCGCTCATGCCGCACTGCCTATATGGGCCAAGTATATGAAAAAGGTGTATGGCGATGCCAGCTTGCCGTATTCGCAGTCGGCCAAATTTGATGTGCCGAAAGAGTTCGACTCCTGTTCCGAAAAGAAAAATATCATCACGGATAACAGTATCCTCGATGTGTATGAATAACCTTATATTATAATGTGGAATTATAAATTTGAAAAAAGCCCTGAGAAATCAGGGCTTTTTTCGTACGCTGATTTCAAAAACACACTGCATATGTCTCCACTCCTTCACTTCTAAAGAAACAAATGTCTACACTCTTAAACTCCTACACTCCTAAAACAACAAATGTCTCCACTCCTATACTTCTATCTTCTACACTCCTAAAAACCTCCTCTCTTCAACGTAAAATTGTACTTTTTACACTAATTTTCCCCCGGTAGACATGATTTATGTCAAGAATCCCGAAAACTTTCATGTTTTTCCGAAAAAAGTGGTCTGAAAATTTGGAGGGAGCGTGTAAAGTTCATACCTTTGCATCCGCTTTCGAAC
>ONMI01000104.1 GCA_900318915.1 uncultured Prevotellaceae bacterium
GGAAATCTCTCTCGGCCTTATTGATGGGATGCCCGAAATGTCCACGTCTTGTCACCTCATAGAAACGGGGGCGCAGTCCGTCGAAGCGCTGGATGATACCTTTAGGTGATAGGTCAATGTTTCGTGTTATCCATCTGGCGAGGTCTTCCGCAAGATGAGAGTTGCAGCCCGACAAATTGTCCGTGCTCTCGCCAAAGTTGTTGAGCTCAATGTTGATGGCACAGGGTTGTGGCTGGCCGATGACGTAAGCCAGTTCCACCTTTGCCGTGTCTGCCAATCCTGCCGCCACAATGTTCTTCGCCAAGTAGCGGCACATGTATGTTCCGCTGCGGTCCACCTTGCTCATATCCTTTCCCGAGAGACCGCCGCCGCCCACGGGCGCATAGCCGCCATATTGGTCCACCACTATCTTGCGGTTGGTCATCCCGCAGTCGGAGATACTGCCGCCGGTATGCCATTCTCCTGAAGGGTTGATGACGATTTCCGGCTTGTCATCGATGATATGGTGTTGGAACAGCTCCGTTCCTAAACCCATGCCGTTTCTTGTGATGAAATCACTTACAAGGGTCCGGCACTCCTCCAGAGAGCATTGATGCATGGTGCTCACCAGGATGGATGCCACATGTCCCCGGCCCTCATCATCATACGTCACCACCACCTGCGATTTGATGTCTGGTCCAAAAGTGCCGTTTTCCGTTTCCGCACATTTGCATAGCTTTCGGGCCATATACGCACCCAGCGGCATCAGGTCTTTCGTCTCGTTCGATGCGAAGCCCACGCAGAAACCTTGGTCTCCCGCTCCGATGATGCCGTCCTCCTGGTCCACGCTGCGGCTGATTTCCGGTGACTGTCTCCCGATAAGGTTGATGACCTTGATGTCGTCGCCCGAAAGATGATGGTCTTCGGGATAACGGAAGCGGTCCATCGTCTCTCTCACTATGTGGTCATAGTCTATTTGAGCTGTACTCTTCACCTCACCGCCCAGAACCACGATGTTGTCTTTAATCATCACCTCGATGCCGGCACGTGTGTTAGGGTCTTTCTCCAGAAAGGCATCCAGCAGGGCATCACTCACTTGGTCGGCCATCTTGTCGGGATGACCGGCCCCCACATATTCACAAATTACGGTTCTTTTCATTGTTGTTGGTTTTATAGTCGTTTTACTATTTTTATCATTGTCAATATTCATCCAGGTCAGTATAGCATAAGGGGGGAATGGCTGGTTTCTTTTTCAAGAAACCTACAAGGCGAGTGACTTTGTCATTCGACAAAGTGCGGGATGATTGGAAGTGGTCCAAAGCCAAACGACCCTTCTGTCAAATGTTTGGCGAAAGGCACAACAAATGGGTGCGAAAGTCTTGGAGACTCCCACACAAATCATGACTAATAATGTTAATAAGAAATTTGTCATAATCTTTTTTAATTAATCGGTTAATACTAAACTGTTAATTCAGATCTTTTTCCCACCGTGGCGATCATGTGCTCGGTTGGGGCAGCTCCAGACTGTCTCTTGATCTAATATTTGCTCAAATTGTCAAAGTTCGCTAGGGATATTCCCAACTATAGGGGTGTTGTCCATTGTGTTATAAATACACAACATCTAAATTTTGCGTTGCAAAGATAAGTAAACTTTTTTAGAAAAAAGAATTTGTTGTCTTAAGAATTGTTAACATGTTGGATTTCCTATAAACCGCCTGAATGCTGTTGCCTCCAGCATAAGTCCACATATTACTGCTGCCTTCCTCATGATATAGATAAGGGTGCTAACTCCACTTGTCTGTATTTCGTTTTTTGATACGAATACAAAGCAAGAAGAGCGTCTTTCCCGTTATTCTGATATTACGAAGGCTTTGAGCCAACCGTGAAGTGTCCAAGTTCACAGGGTCAGAATAAGTGAAATGCGCTTTCTCCGATATGTCTGCGAAAACACCTTTAAGGTGTCATCGCATCATGGAGATACACAATTTCTCGGAAAGACGCTCTGTTATGGAGTTGATTTATCTTATGTTAATGAATATGGGCTATTTGAACTTAATCACACGGAAATCGTTCTTGTTGTCGATGATGACACCGTCGCCGTGCAGCTTGCGGGCCTTGCGGGCGGCCTTCCACAATAGATACTTTTCCAAACGTGGACGCTCCGGGCGGATGATGGGCAAGATAAATGGGGTGTAGGAACCGTAAGCTGTCACTTCGAAATCGCGCTTCACATCTTTCTCATTAAGGAATACCTGAACGTTTTCATAGGTGTCTTTCTTCCGCTGGTCGGTCTTGAAGAGCACCTTGCCGGGCAGTGTCGTGTGATTGATTTTTTTCTCATAGTTTTCCATCAGTGTGTCAGTGTTGATATAACTGACGCAGCAGCTGGAGAATAGAAACATAATGCTCCCGAGCAGGAGTGCATGCTTGAAAAGTTTTTTCATTTTGTAGCTGTTTTAAAGGTTTCACTTGTTCACAGCTTCAAAATTAAGGAGCTTCTTTCATAAAACAAGCATCCATTTCGTCCACTTAGCCTTTTTAGTAGCAGTCGATGTCGTAGTAATGGAACACTTTCCCGTCGTAGAACGGGTCGTGATTCGGGTCATTCCGCATCATCTGCCAAAATTGTGTCACTTTATAGTAAAGTTTGGTCTGACACCATTCTGTCGCTATCGTGTGCTCACTGATTTTGCCTTGAAAGGCTTTTTTTATCTGGGTGTAAAGGGGCACAATACTCTCTTCAAAGTCAATCCAATTCTCTGTATAGCGCTGCTGGTTTACATTATAGTAGATGGAGTCGTTGTAGTGGCCAAGCGCTTTCTTGAATCGCGGACCGATGAGCTGCTGAAGTCTGCGACGTATGGCCATGGTGTCCTCGCGTTGAGCCGAATACCCTCCTTTTGCCTCTCCCGCAGATGGCTGGGCAGGTGTCTGCGATGGCTGGGCAGGTGTCTGCGATGGCTGGGCAGGTGTCTGCGATGGTTGAACAGGTGTCTGCACCGGGTCACCAAGTTGTGAGGGGCTGACTGGAGAGACAGAGGGGAAAGAAGGTTCTACAGGGGGGCTAACGGGTGGAAGCTCATAGGGGGTTGCCCGGTCGGTTATCTCTGGGTTAGAAGATGTAGGCGATTCTTTCACCGCCATGCTGTCCTGCTCTGGTTGGAGGACAGTTGTTGCCTCGTCCGGAGAGTCAGGTGCATGATATGCCTGCCGGTAAAGTAGAAATCCTGCAAGAAACACAATGACCATGACTATGACTGCCAATATCCATCGGTGATTCCGCCGAGGGGAAACGGCTCTCCTCAGCTCGTCGATGGAACTGTAGCGCAGATACATCTGCTCCTCCGTACAGTGCTTTATCACCTTATTATAATAATGAGCGCAGGGAAGCGTCTGCAGAATGCGCCCTATGGCATAGATATCGGTGCGGGCATCCACCCTCGATGTGCCGTATTTCTGTTCGGGAGCGGCGTATTTGTCTGTATGGCCGGTCGTGTCGGTGTAGCAGTCGGCATAGCTGTAGCCCAGGTCTATAAGCTTCACGTCGTGGCCGATACGGGTGATGAGAATATTGCCGGGCTTCAGGTCGAGGTGCACAATCTGGTGGCTGTGCAGATAACCGACCACACTGAGCAACTGCTGCAGAAAACGGTCGGCCTGCTCGCGCTTGGCAAAATAGTCGGGATGATGCTCGGCAAACTCGCTGAGCGTCTCGCCGTCGACATATTCCATCAGAATGCCGTCGGGAGTCTTGGCGGTATACCGCACCAGATGGGGATGCTCCAGCGGGTAGCCCAACTCAAACTCTTTCTGAAGGGCGGCCGCATATTGGGGATGGGTGCGCAGCTCGGGCTTCAGCCTTTTCAGAAAGTGGAGCTTGCCGTACAGCTTCACACGGTAGCACTCGCACGTCGTGCCGCCCACCTCCAGCAACTCGGCATCGGGAAAACTTTGCTCAACTTCTGAAAAAGATGAAGTGCTGCTGTCCATAGGCGTCAAAGCAGTTCGAAATCAATGCCTTGTGTTTTGCCGGCCGTAAAGGCGCCAAGGCTTTGTCCGTCTCTTATCACTTCGGCCACAAGCAGCGGATAGTCGCGGACTATATGGGTCAGCGTCAGAAGGTCGCCCACCTGCAGCTTGCTGTTCTCGCTCTCTGTCACAAGGAAATGGTTGTCGCCTTGGTTCTCTATCGTGAGTCTCCGGTTGGGGGGATAGGTGATAATCACTTGCTGGCCTTTCTCCATATAGCAGGCCAGATACTCGTCGCGGTCGTCGAAAGCCGAATTGCTGCTGCCCTCGTCTACCAACCGCAGGGCATCCCAGTCGGCAAAACCCAGATAGCGGGCTATCACGTCGAGGGTGGAGATGCGGGGCTCTCGTTCGTCGGCGATGAATCCCAACAGCCGCTTCATCGTGTTCACACCGATATGCTCGCCGGTTGCCGATTCTATGTCGAGAGACAGCAGCTCGCAGTCGCGCGACCGCCGAATCTCATGGCCCGACTTCTCGCTTAGCAGTTCTGTAATATAGGGTGATAGTTTCATCTCTTTGGAATTTGTGTTTGTTGGCTGGCGGTAAGTTAAGTTCTTCCTACTTCACCTTGACAATCTTGTAGTGGTCGATGGTGCGGCGGTCCTGACTGATGTTCATGCCCACGGCATAGACGGGGCGCGGGTCGGCGGCGAAGCGCACGGCGTAGTCCTTGGTGATAATCTGGTCGGTGGCCTCCTCGGCGCTCTTGCCGTATTTCAGCTCGAGAATGTAGATGGCATCGGGCACCTTCAGCGCGATGTCCATCCGTCCGTCGCTCGTCTGGTCCTCGGCCTGGATGTCGGCACCCACGGCCAGCAGGGCGGCGTAGATGAGCGACTGGTAGAGCTGCTCGTTTTGGTTCTTGTCGGTGATGCTGTAGGGGATGCCGGCATACCACTTGCGGATGACCTCGACAAACTGCTCGAAGGTCTTGTCCTTGAAGCGCAGGTCGTTGAAGGCGATGCCCAGGGTGTCGGCGCTGCCCACATATTCCTCCATGTAGTATTGGTAGAGGCAGAGGGCGAACCCTTCGCGAACCTCCTCGTTGGGGAACCCCAGCTTCCATTCGTTGCGGCGGCCGTCGTATTCCTTCAGGGTCAGGTAGCCGCTCTGGAAGAGGGCGGGTATGGGGTCGGTGATGCGCTCGGTGGGGGCGTCGAAACGGCTCAGGTGCGCAGAATGTTGATGAGCGAGGTGGGGGTGCCGGTGGAGAACCAGAAGTTCTGTATGCCTCCAAACGCGAAGGCATTGACCAGACTCCATGGGCAATACACGTCGGTCATTTCCTCTGAGAAGTGGTAACCATCGTACCAGTGCTTCAGTGCGGCCACGGTGGAGGCGTAGTCGTAGCTGCCGCCCCATCGGCGGGCGCGCCGGTCCATCTTCTCGGCCAGAATCTCAATGTCGGGCTTCAACTGTGTGAGCAACTCCTCCTCTGTGATGCCGCAGATGCCCTCGTAGTCGGGGTTGAAGGTGAGCTGCTGCAGGTTGTTCAGCTCACTGAACACGGAGAGCTGTGAGAATTTGGAGATACCGGTCAGGAAGACGAAGCGTAGGTACTGCGACTGGGCCTTCAGCGGCGAGAAGAGGCTGCGCACACGGTTGCGGATATACTCCTGCAGCTCGGGGTCGTTCATCGAGTCGAGCATCGGCGCGTCGTATTCGTCCACAAGCACCACCACATTCTCGCCCGTTTGGCCGTGGGCGGCCTCTATCAGGCGGGTCAGCCGCGCATCGTAGTTCATGGGGTCTTCGCTTTCACCCAGTCCCCATACTCTCTCCTGCTGTTTGAGAATAGTGTTGAGAGTGCCGTGCACGCGCTCCTTCTCATAGTATTTGCCGTTGGAGAGGTCGAGGCGGATTACGGGATATTTCCTCCATTCCTTCTCCAGGTCGTAGATGGCAAGGCCCTCGAACAACTCCTTGCGCCCCTCAAAGTAGCAGCGCAGCGTGTCCACCAGCAGCGACTTGCCGAAGCGACGCGGACGGCTTAGGAAGAAGTTGACGGCTTTCGTCGTCACCATCTTGTAGACAAGGGCGGTCTTGTCGACATATACCGCCCCGCTCTCGCGTATTCTGTCGAACAACTGCACGCCTACGGCGTAGCCTCTTTCCTCTTGCATCTCTTTCTGTGCCATATTGCCTTTTAGCAGGCCGCTGATGACTTGCCGTTGCGAAGATACAAATAATCTGATGAAAAACCAAATCACATGCCAATAATTATGCTGATGGAATATTGTCCGCATATTACGGTTTCCGTGATTCTTCTGTTTACTTTTCGCATAAGCAGGGTATATAGTTGTAGGAAAAATCAAATTCATGAATGCAATGAAAAAACTTTTAATTCTTTGTATTGGAGTGTTGTTAATGGGATGTACAAATAACAAACCATCATCTTCAGAAACTGAAGATGATGATCCTCCATGTTCTTGTCCCGAGTGTTTAATCTATTTGCAGCCTTATGGCGATTTCACAAAAGAGCAGGCAAAAAAACTTATACCGAAATTACAAGAAAACTTTGATAAATACCTTTATGGGTATTGGAAATTTAAAGTTCTTGATCCTCTTCCCATGCCTGAAGAAGCCTATGTAAAAGACCGTGCTCGCTATAAAGCTGTTTCCCTACTGGATAAGCAATTGCAACAAATAAAAAAACTGTCAAATAAAGATGGGGAAACAACTATGCATTTAAAAGCCGTTATTGGTCTTACCCATAAAGACATCTGCACTAATATTCACAATGTTGAGAATTATGGTATCGTGGGTCTCAGCTATACAGGTGGCAGGTATGTGGGTGTTGTCTCAGACAAAAGGCTGAAAGACAAGTCTCTGATGTGGAAACCTGTGATGCACGAGTTCATCTGCCAACTTTGCCGTGCAAAACCATTTGTGTGATTCTTGCTTACAATAAATAGGGATTCGGCTATAGTATAATAGGCAATACATCAGATTTTGGTTCTGAGATTACAGGTTCGAGTCCTACAGAACCCACAAATTTAATACAAGTATATTATGAAAAAAGTAGTAAAGATTTTAGCATCTGTTTTTGTTTATTGCGTACTATTGTCCGCTTCTATTCCTAAGGGGCCAAATATAGAAAAACTCCCTGAATATAATGATTGCAATGAAT
>ONMI01000103.1 GCA_900318915.1 uncultured Prevotellaceae bacterium
CTATTCCGATGGCGTCGAGGCAGCGCGCACCGACAGCTTCCTCCTCGTCGAGGCGGTGCCCTGCTGGAGGGCCGGCGGCATTGTGTCGCGTCAGGTGGCGGGGCCGGTGGCACCCGATGTGCTGGCCATCGACCTCACCTGGGTGAAAGGACATGAGGGGGCCTTCCTGCCCAACGACAATCCCAATACGCTTTATTATATGGGCGGCGACCGGTTGGCAGCGGCCTTCACCGACCGCAACTGCGTCATCTCCGGCCATACGCAGGCGCTGCGGCTCACCGAGGGCTACGGCTTCTATGTGCCCATGTCCTTCACCGCCGACGAGGCTTCGTTCCACATCACGCCGCTCATGGGCACCGACGGCCACGGCGGGTGGTTCTCCATGGTGCTGCCCTTCCAGGTCGACGAGGTGTACAATGTCACCGACCAGCGCGCCATCGACTGGTTCCGCAATTCGGAAGACTCGCTCAAGGACTTCTGGGTCAAGGAACTGTTCCTCACCACCGACGACGGACGCGTGGCGTTCAAACATGCCGAGTCATGGACAGCCGGCATGCCGTATATCGTGGCAGTGCCCGACGGCTCCTTCGCTCCCGACTATCTGCTGCAGGGTAAACAGCTCCGCTTCACCGGCCGCAATGTGGCGCTCTCTTCTGCGGCTCCTGCTTCTGTGGTCCAGGGCAACTACATCATGCGGGGTGCCTACACCGCACAGCAACTGCAGGCTTACTTCCTCAATGCCGAGGGTACGGCCTTTGAGTTTGCCGACAGCCAGTCGGTTCCCTTCGGCTGCTGGATAGAATACAGCGGCGGCGGTGCATCTTCGCAGCAGGTGCTCAGCATCTGGGGCGACAGCATCCTGGCCGTACAGTCGCCCTGCCAGCCGGGCGAGCGGATACGCGTGCCGGCCTATTCGGTCGACGGACGGCGGGTGGCCGATGTCTGGGTGGCCGACGGTGTGGCCGACCTCTCCGCTCTGCCGCGAGGGGTCTTCATCATCAAGGGCAGAAAATACGTCAAATAATTGAGATTGGGGCTATTAATTGTTAAGAATTAACCCAAATCGGTCATTAGGATTGATGTCAGTTCTGTATTTGTTTTAGGCAGTTTGTGCACATCGATATCGAAGGCGTAGCGGGCTACGTCGAGATGTTGATGTGTGCAAGGTGCCAAAAGAAATGCAGGAATGGCATTCAATAGACTGAAAATCCATAAGGACATAAATTGATGTCGACCTTATGACCGATTGGGGTTAATAGCCCCCATCTAAAAAAAAGGGGGGGCCTCGGCACGAATGGCTTTGACCCCCTGGAATAATCCTATCCGACATAGGATTCTATTCGTTCGAAATGCTTTTTAAAATAAGGTGTGGTTAATTACATCAGGTATGCCATTGATACCTTTTGTATAGCAAAAGTACCGTTTTTATCGATACGTTGTTATTGCATAGAGTTGAATTTAACCTATTTTAACTTTTACCATATTCCCAACTGGGTGTCACGGCTGTTGGCGGTGGGGCTTTTCCTGCCGCCGCTGTCCATCACATGGGGCAGGGGCATCTCGTGCAGTGCCACGTGCAGTCCTATGGCGCGGGTCATGAGCAGGTCGTCGTGGGCGCCCTCGGTGGCGCCGTACGACCCGTTGGGCCGCCGCACATAGGTCGACAGCTCGTTCAGGCAGCGTTCGTCGCGCTCCACGTAGAGTCGTTCTCTCACACACTCCACCAGGGTCGATATAATCTCGGGCTTCGTCTTCACATTGGTGTGGAAACCGTATTTCACAGGCTGGTGGCTGCGTATCTCCTCGGCGGTCTGCCGGCGGGTGTAGAGATGGGTGTAGGCATCGCGTATCTCTCTGAAGAGGTAGGGGGCCTGGTCGCCGCCTTCCACCCACCGGTCGCTGTCGTGGGTCTCTATGGTGTTGCTCTCTATCACGAGCAGCGCCTCGTCGTACCACTGTGCTATCTGTACGGCCTTCCAGGCCAGCAGGTCCATGTCGCAGTGGCCGTACCACTGTGCCACCACCGCGGGCTTGTCGCCGTAGAGCATCCAGTAGCGGTCCAGCACGCATATCACGCTCCAGTCGGCTTTCTTGCTCCTTCCGCCTATGTCCACCACGCACAGGTAGCGGTGCTCCACGTGGCTTTCCTCCCACTGCTCGGGCCAGTCCCACACCTGCAGCAGTCCGCGCCCGCCCTCCACGAAGTGCAGGCCGTCGAGGGCGGCGGGCCCTTTCACCCCGCGTCCCTGCACGTCGCCGGTGGCGCGCGGAGGCCGGCAACCGCCGCGCAGCGCCTCTATCTGCCGTGGGGCGAACACCTGTGCGCCGGAGTGCTGAAAGGCCTCTATGTCGTCAGAGGGGTATTCGGCGGCCATGTCGCCGTGGTCGTCATATTTCCTGCGCTCCATGCAGTACCATGCTATGGCCTCGAGCGTGGCGCCGGCTTCCCAGAGATACCACAGATAGGTGCCGGGCTCCTCGCGGTAGGAGGGGGTGTCCTCGCGCTGCCGCCCCTGGTAGAGCCGGGCGGCAAACTCCTCCTCGTCGTCGAGGGGCAGGGCATACTGCTCTATCTGCCACCACGCCACGAACACGGGCTTGAACTGCGACTCGCCGTTCTTCGCCGCCATATACTCGCGGTGGAAATAATTGCCCATGCCGTTGGCGGTCGACTCATACACAATCATGGTGAGGGGTTTGTAGAGGGCGCCTGCGCAGGCCGACCGCACGATTTCCTCTGGGGTCTTGTTCTCCGTTTTCCGCCAGAAGGCCACCTCGGTGCAGTGCACCAGGGCCGAATCGCCGCCGCGGGCCGAGTTGGGTGTCTCGGCCGAGCCGATTTTTATCTTGCAGTTGCGCTGGGGCAGGTGCCGTATCAGGGGCGAGAAGCGGTCGCCCCGCATCAGCGCCTTCTGCTTGCCGCGGCCCCTGCCGGGGCGTCCCTCTTCCTCCACGCTGAGCAGTCGGGTGGGGTAGTGCTCCAACATCTTGTCGAACATGGCGCTCACCTCGGCCGAGGCCGACTTCACATGGCCCACGATGAGCGAGTTGAGGCCTTTCTTGTGCAGCAGCTGCAGCCATGCTATGTAGAGTTGGGTCAGGGTGGAGCCGCCCCACTGCCGCGCCTTCAGCACCACCACGCGGATGGGCTGGTTGGCCAGGCGGGCCTCCTCGAAGGCTTTCAGCAGCCGCCGCTGGGGCCGGTTCAGCACGAAGGGGGCATCTTCGCCGCCGCTCTTGGGCTTGATGCGCACATAGCGTGCCGCCCAGTAGCAGAAGTCGTGGCGGCAACGCGCCACCTCCAGCAGGTCCATCGCCCGTGTGTAGCTCATGTCGTGGGCCCGGGCATAGCTCTCTATCGACCCCGCCGCCACGATGCCCGCCGCCAGCGGTTCGTTGAGCAGCGTGGTGGGCACGTACACCGGTTGTCCGCCGTTCACCTCGGCTATGCACACCGCCTGCCGCGCCAGCGGACAGCCCACCCCCGTCTCCGGCACAAACGCCTGTCCTATCCGTGCGTTCCGCCGCCTGTTCTCCTCCACCATCTCCCTGACCGCCTCCCTCTCCTCATTCGTCATCGTCCTGCCCGCCTCCCTCTCCTCATTCGTCACCGTCCTGCCCGCCACCATATCGTCCTTCACCGTCCTGTTGATATCCCATTCACTCATCTTCCAATTTTAATTTTTCATTTTTCATCTTTCATTTTTCATCTTTTTTGCGAATGCCTTGGCATTATGATAATTTTACCCGTGCGAAGCACGATGAAGATTAATAATTATGATAATTACGATAATTTCTGTCGATTCTCTCATTCTTCTGATTCCATCAAACTTTCCAATCCCGATTCCCATTTTCTCATTTTAATTTTTCATCTTTCATTTTTCATCTTTCATCTTTTTTCGAATGCCTTGGCATTTTTTCATGAGCATCGCGTTTTCGAAAGACAGCCCCTAATGATTAAAAATCTTTTTCTTTCTTTTTCATTAGCGAAGCGTTTTTTAATCATCTCCTATTTCCATTCCCCCAGTAATGGCCGTTCGTGCATCTTTGAAAGAAATTCCCATAATTCACGTAATTATTCATCAATTATTATCATGGAAAGAAATTCCCATAATTATCCATAATGGATGGTGTGTAATCCTCACCATAAAAGTATTATGATAATTTTACCCGTGCGAAGCACGATGAAGATTAATAATTATGATAATTACGATAATTTCTGTCGATTCTCTCATTCTTCTGATTCCATCAAAGAGCGCTGCCGCCGCCGCTCAGGTTGTAGATACCTTCCGGTTCCCGCCGCTCTATCAGAAACTCCCTGATGCGCACGTTTCGTCCAGCCACCTCGCCCTCATGTCGCGCTTTTGCCACGTCGTTGTCGTAGTTGAGGGCGCGTCGCAGCAGTGTTATCGTCGCCTCGCTCCACGCGCCCGCCGCCTGTTCCTGTGCCATCTGCAGCAGCACCGCGTCGATGTGCTCATCGCCCGATGTCGGCAGGCTCCCGCTGCCAACTGCAGGGCTGCACCTCTCATCGCCACGCTCTTCGTCAGCCTCTTCGTCAGCCTCTTCGTCAGCCTCTTCGCAGTCAGCGTTCTCAGCGTCATCGCCGGTCTCCGTGTCTTCGCAGTCAGCGTTCTCAGCGTCATCGCCGGTCTCCGTGTCTTCGCAGTCAGCGTTCTCAGCGTCATCGCTGGTCTCCGTGTCTTCGCCGTCAGCGTTCTCAGCGTCATCGCCGGTCTCCGTGTCTTCGTCAGTCCCATTCAGCCCATCAAGCCCATTCTGCCCATCATGCCCATCAAGCCCATCAGCACCATTCTCCTCAATCACCGAGTTCACCGAGTTCTCCAGTTTCTCCATTTTCTCCTCCGTATTTTTTTCACACGTTGTTACAGTCACCTGCTCTGCAGCAGTAACCATCTCATTCTGAGTCATTTCTTCACTTTTCATAAATCTTTTTTTTGTTTGGTTCGCAGCAAAATTAGGTTTTTCTTTCCGCTGTACTGTGTCATTTCAGTCGGCCGTACGTATCTTTGCACTGTCCGGTTTCGAGCCGGCATCAGGATAACAATCAATAACTCAATTTTAAAAAAAGAAAAATGTAGAAAAAAGTATGGTCCCACACTAACGTTGAAGAAAAGAGCATATGTCCCTTTAACTTCCCTTTAACTTCCCTTTAACTTCCCTTAATAAAAACATTATTCATGAAAAAACATGCTTTTACCCCGCGCTGCACCTTCGAGTATGAAGTGGAGCGCAGCCGAGACCTTATGAGAGCCTATAAACAAGTGTTCACCCAGACCGATGGCCTTTCGCTGCCGCAGCTGCTTGCTGTGGTGGTGGCGATGCCCGCCCAGCGCTTCTATGTCAGTGAGGAGCGGGCCATACGCGTCGTGTCGTCCATGTACCGCCGGCCGTTGCCCGAGGGCATGAATCCCGCCAAGCGCCGCATGTATCTCGAGATCAAGGAGCGTGTCGACCGCGTCCGTGAGCGATGCCCGGAGTGGAGGCTCAGCCGCTGCATCATGTATGTGGTGGGGCAGCCTGCCCCCGAGTTCTACCTCACCGTGAGCACCGCACGCACCATCCTTAGTAAAGCGAGAAGAGTATGCAGAGAGTCACAGCGACGCAGTTTTCAGCAGTGGTCCTGGTTGGCGGCACGCTGATGCTGTCATTGGCCGACTATTTCTTCCACTGGCGCCTGTCGCGCTTCGGCCTCACCGTCGAGTGCGACATGGCGCTCGTCAGCACGATAGCTCATGAGGTGCAGCGCTGGTGCCAGTCATGCTTCGGCCTCACCCCCGAAAGCGACGCGGCGCTCGTCAGCACGATAGCCCGCGAGGTGAAGCACTGGTGCCATTCATGCTTCGGCTTCACCGCCGAAAGCGACGCGGCGCTCGTCAGCACGATAGCCTGCGAGGTGCAGCACTGGTGCCATTCATGCTTCGGCTTCACCGCCGAAAGCGACGCGGCGATAGTCTGCGAGGCACTGCTGTGCCGACTGGTCTATCCCTTTATCCATGCCCACCCCCTCCATGCCGCCGTCAACGGCTGGGTGCTCCTTCAACTGGCCTTCCGCACGCCGCTCACCCTTCGCCGCCTCCTCCTCGCCTTCGTGGTGGCCTGGAGCTGTCCCGCTTTCATCGCCGTTTGGCCCACAGCGGGTACCAATCTCTTTGTCGGCACTTCTGCCATGGTCGACCCCTCAGCCATGACGGCTCTCACCACAGCCCCGTCCACCGTAGTAGGCCTCTCCGGTGTCCTTTACGCCCTTTTCGGCATGTGGATGCCGCATGTGGCCCGCCGCCTGCGCTACAATGCCATCGTAGCCCTATGGCTCGCCGCCGGCCTATGCACCACCTCCGTAGCCGTCGGCCTCCACCTCTACTGCTACCTCCTCGGTGTCCTCTTCGGTATCCTTCAAACTCACAGAGGAATAGACATTTGACCACAGTAACCTAGCAGGCTGATAGGTAATCTCACTCCCCGCCCCTGGTAGGGGCGGGGCAGGGGCGGGGTCTCTGCTCACTATCTCACAAGGGGACATATCTCACAGTGGGACAGGTACTTTGTGAGCAGGGGGGGCTCTGCCAAGAAGAGATGAAAGATTAAAAATGAAACATTAAAAAAAAAAGATTCAAATATTAGTAAATGACAGTCATTATCAGCCTGCGAATGAATCTATTTTTGAATAATTTTAGAACTAAATTTTTTATTAATTTCCACGCTTCAGCGTGCCGAGAAATAAGTGCGCCGTCTGGTGCACGCCCTGATTTAGATAAGATAGGCTGCACCTCAGCTTGCCTTCGGCTTGCACTATCTTTCCGCCCGTAGGGCGCCTTCTGTTAGATTTTGAAAGTATAGGCATCCACGTATCACAGTGGGGGCAATTGAATCTTCGATGTGATAGTTGTTTT
The DNA here is from genome assembly GCA_900318915.1 of uncultured Prevotellaceae bacterium. Classification (GTDB taxonomy): domain Bacteria; phylum Bacteroidota; class Bacteroidia; order Bacteroidales; family Bacteroidaceae; genus Prevotella. The sequence continues at coordinate 6,915 of ONMI01000103.1, forward strand.
GCCAGAGCCATTTGGCCCTGCTATTACGATAAGGACAGGTCGGTAATCAGACTTCGTCATAAGCTATCTAATGGCGGCGGCGGCTTGCCTTAATTCATTGAAAAAGCTTGCTGTAACCCTTGCATTGGTCTCGCTCGCTTCAACAGCAGCTTCGTGCATCAATTGAGCCAATATCTCATCAGAAGGCTCCTCCATGCTTGTCAATCGGTAGTTGTCAATGTCATTTGATGAAAACATATCTCCATTTTTATTTGTTCATTACAGATGTTTCACAGTCTTTGCTGCAAAGATAATGTAAAATTTTGATTAACGGAGAAAAAATGCTATTTATTTCACCTCGAACGCGATTCGGCAATGCTTGAGCAAGCTCACATTGCTCTCGCTGCTCTCTCGGTTCGGTTTGCACTATCTTTTAGCGCGTAGCGCAAAGATTTTGAATTAGATTTTTTAAAGATTTCTGCCCGAAGGGCACTCCCCCTATGTGCACCGTCCGGTACACCAGATAATTATTTTTGAATAATTTTGAATCTAATTTTGATTAATTTAGATAAGATAGGCTGCACCTCAGCAATTCAAGCAAGCTTGATTGCCTTCGGTTTGCACTATCTTTCCACTGTACGATTTCTGCACGAAGTGCACTCCCCATAAAGGTGCACCGTCCGGTGCACCAAATATTTAATTTTTGAACTTTTTCGTTAAGCCAAATGAGCAATGCAAGCTCGCTTGCGTATTGCCATGGCGAGAAAAAGTAGAATGAATTTCAATAATTTTGAATCTAATTTTGATTAATTTAGATAAGATAGGCTGCACCTCAGCAATTCAAGCAAGCTTGATTGCCTTCGGTTTGCACTATCTTTCCACGGTTTGCACTATCTTTCCACGCGTAGCGTGCCGATTCTGTTTGATTTTGAAAAGATTTTGAAAGATTTCTCGCTCGCAGAGCGACTCCCCTCATAGGTGCACCGTCTGGTGCACCAAATATTTAATTTTTGAACTTTTTCGTTAAGCCAAATGAGCAATGCAAGCTCGCTTGCGTATTGCCATGGCGAGAAAAAGTAGAATGAAATTCAATAATTTTTGAACTTAATTTTTGATTAATTTCTCGCTCGCAGAGCGACTCCTTTCCCTTCATTCGCCAGCGAATGAATAAATATTTGATTAATTTTGAATTGAATTTTGATTAATTTCCGCCCGTAGGGCGCCGATTCTGTTTGATTTTGAAAAGATTTTGAAAGATTTCTCGCTCGTAGAGCGACTCCCGTCCCCAGTGCACCGTCCGGTGCACGCACCCGAAGATTTTTGATAGATTTCTCGCCCGTAGGGCGACCCCCTTCCTATCTTTTACATTTTTTATGTAAAAATATGGTTTTCATATTTCATCAACTCAAAAAAATTCTGTAATTTTGCAGTGATTACGCCAGTGATTTTTCAGTCGTCCCTCCGCACCTCGGTATCCCGTTGACTGTCAGTCGCTTCCGCTAAAACACATCAATATTTCTATTGCATAATCCAAACAATTAAATCAATAAACCAAAACTTATGAAAAAACAATTACGATTCCTTATGCTGACACTCCTCTGCGCAGTGTTCAGCACAGTTTGGGGAGTGCCAGCAATTGCGACATTACCATTGAAGGCATTACTTGGAACGTTACAGGAAACTCAACATTGACTCCTTGGCGCATTGGTGGCAAGAGCTTAAGTAGTGTTGACCGCGCTGTCTATTCCGAGACTGCGATGGGCAGTGCCATATCAAAAGTCGAGCTTGAGGTGGGCGCAGCCAGCGACATTACGGTTAATTCCACCAAACTCATTGTTGCCAGTGACGCTTCATTCAATAATATATTGGACGAAGTAACTAAGACGTTCAGCGCTAATAGCACCCTTACATTCACGCCAACCTCAGGCACAGAGTGGGCAACTGATGCTTATTATAAATTTGTTTTCAATGTTACGGTTAGTGGCACAAAAAATAAATTCATCGAATTCAAGGGAGCGACCTTCTATAAGCTCAGCGGAGATATTTCCGCTCCGACCTTCGACGTTCCTTCCGGCAACGTATCTGAGGGAACTACCGTGACCATTACTGCTGATGAGGGTCTGTGGATTTCATATACAACCGATGGTACTGATCCTAAAACTACAACTGTTAAACAGTGGGTTACAAACAATGTCGCAAAAGTGATTATCAACAATACCTGCACACTGAAGGCTATCGCCATTGACCCTGAGGAGTTGGACAAGAGCGAAGTTGTTGAGGCTACCTATACTGTAGCAGGAAGTGAGCAGGTCGTCTTTGAAATCGTTACCGATGCCAGTTCTTTGAATGCAGGTGATGAGATAGTCCTCGTCTCCCACCATGACTATACTTTATATGCAATGGGTGAACAGAAAACTAATAACCGCGCAGGTGTTGCTTTGGCTGACGAATTTAAAGGCGGGCTTTACCCCACCCAGTTGGCCTCTAACAATGATGTGGCGATAATCACCCTCGAAGGTTCTTCCACTGCATGGAATTTCAAGGTGGATGGTGGATATCTCTATGCTGCAAGTAGTTCAAGCAACTATTTGAAAACAGAGAACGCTGTTGATGCCGACGGGAATGCCAATGCTACCATCACTATTTCAGGTGACGAGCATAATGCCGCCATTGAATTCCAAGGAAATAATACTCGTAAAAATCTAAAGTTCAACAATACTAATGAACTTTTCTCTTGCTATGCAAGTGGCCAGCAGACGGTAAAGATATATCGCAAGACTACCACCACTCCTCAGCCCGATGCTCCCGTCATTTGGATGACCTACAGCAGCGACAATGATCTCGACTTCACCGGTAAGACCGACTACACCGCATATATCGCCACAAACTATCGTGCTGAAGAGGGCGTGGTGGTCCTGACCAAGATTGAGAAAGTGCCAAATGGTGAGGGTATCATGATTCGTCAAAGGCCATCAAGGACATCTTCAAAGAATCTGATGTCCCCGCGAATGAGCCCATCACCACTCAGATTACCCAAATGCTCGTAGGTGCTCCCGCCGGTGTGGAATACCTCTTGCCTGAGGAAGGCGACTATACCAACTTCGTCCTCGCCAAGAAAGATGGCGTGGTGGGCTTCTACAAGGTAGCGCAGCAAGGAACTCTGGCGCCCAACAAGGCTTACCTCCAGATTCCGACTGCAAGCCTCACCGTGACAAGCGGTGCCAACGGCATCACCTTCGTTGAAGACGGCACCACCGCCATCCAAGGCGTCACCACCGCCACCACCGCCGACGATGCCTGGTACACCCTCCAGGGCGTCCGCGTGGCTCAGCCCACCCGTGGCCTTTACATCCACAATGGCAAGAAAGTAGTAGTGAAATAAAATGCGGAGGTAAAGAATCTTTCGCATACCCACTACCACACATCCATACCCATCAGGGGGAGCGTCTCGCTCCCCCTGATGCTTTTTACCCCCAATCAAGCTCACCGCTCAAACCCATGTGAGCCAGCGAGAGCCGGTAATCAGCTCCTCTCCCCTTGCAAGGGGAGAGGGCAGGGGTGGGGTCTCTGCTCACGAACTAGCAGGAGGACATGCTCAAAGGGGGACAGGTGCACCGTTAGGTGCACCACACAGGAAAAATTTTTGAATAATTTTCAAATCTAATTTTTGAATATTTTCTCGCCGAAGGCGACTCCCCTTATTTTATAAAAAATGATATTTTTAGTAAAATTAAGTTAATTTTGCAATACCTGTCGCCAAAAAATATTACATTTACCTCCGAAAAGGGAGGTTGTGCCCTTATGGCAACTGTCGACATCGTTTCGACAGTCTTTCTTCCCGCTCACCGTTCCCTTTCGGGGCTCTTACAGGAAACAGAATAATCAACAAAAATAAAAACGTGTCATGAAACAACATTTACGTTTTTTTACGCTCGCATTGCTATGCGCAATGTGCAGCGTGGGCTGGGGAAAAGTTAAAACTTTTACATTCACTTGTACTAGTGCTAATATACCTTCTGGTAAAACCCTTTATGTTTTGTCGGAGGATGAAAGTCCAAAAACATTCATCATGACTCCTGGAACTTCTGCAAATGAAAAGTTGCAGTGGACTTTCAATTGGGTTACGAAGGCATCAGCCCCGATTCATAACAGATATGCGAGTGCCACATGGCAAATAGGGCAAAACGATGCAACAAATGGCGAAGTGAAGCATGTAGAAAAGGTGACTTTGAAATCCGTGGGATATTTTAAGAACGTAAATAAAATTGAACTGACTAAGCTGCAATTTAGTTCGGGCGGCACGGGAACCGTGTCTGTGAAAGTTGGCGATACTTCATGCGGGACACTAAATATACCTGGAACATCTACTACTTATACATTTACACCATCAGATTCTCCATCAGGGCAAGTGGAAATTACTATTGAGCAACCCACAACGGGCAAACAGTTATCTTTGCAAAAGTTCGCCATCACGGCAGAGGATTTGACTTCTTGTGGACTCTCTTTTGAGGAGAATGAATATAACCTAGGTCTTAATGCTACGTCGTTTACGGCTCCGACATTGAAAAATCCGAATAATCTGTCTGACATATCTTACTTTTCCACTAATCCTGCATTGGCAGCCGTTGATGAAGCAACCGGCGAGGTGACATTGGGTCAAGCCAATGGCGGTTCTGCTACAATATATGCATTCTTTAATGGCAATGATAATTACAAATTCGGCTGTACTTCTTATACAATTAATATGGAATCTAAACCATTATGGGAAGAGGATTTTGGTAGCGGAAAGTTGGACGGCTATACAGTAAGCAATGTGGGCGTTTCTCAAACCAATACAGTTGGAGGAACTGTACCTGAGTTGAAATTAAACAAAAAAGGTTCATCGTTCAAAGCTGAGGTCGATCTACAGGGACTCTATGGCGATTTCGTATTGTCTTTTAGGAGTAATTCTAATAAATTAATTGTTGAAACATCTACAGGTAAACCAGCAGACGACCTGAAAGTGACTAACGAATTTGTCCCTGTGCAAATCAGTAACGTTCCAGAGGGCACCAAGAGTCTTATAATTACTATAACCTCAAATACGACCAATACCAGTGGTGTTCTCATCGACGACATCACTTTCTCAGGTGGCACCGTTCCAGAAAATAAATATGTCTCTTGGATGACATATTGCAGCCCCTCTGCTCTTGACTTCACCAATAAGGCTGACTATTACAATGCCTACATCGCCACTTCCTATAAGAGTGATGGCAGTGTGGGCCTTACCAAGATTGAGAAAGTTCCTGCTGGCATGGGTATCCTGGTTAAGTCGCTTAATCCGAGATTAGGCACCTTTATTTTCGACCCCGCTTCCGTCACCACCACCGAGACCATAGATCAGGGCGAATACACCAACTTGCTCCAAGGCGTGACCGACGACTATAATCTCCCAACCACCGGCACCATGACATTCAATGGTGAGGAAGTGGCCTGCACCAACTTCATCCTCGCCAAGAAAGATGGAGTAGTGGGCTTCTACAAGAACAATGGCGGCACCCTGAAGGCCAACAAGGCTTATCTGCAACTGCCCACCGACTTGATAAGCGGCAGCAACAGCATCAGCTTCTATGTGGAAGACGGCACCACCGCCATCCAGAACGTCTCCACACGACCCGCCACCACCGACGATGCCTGGTACAGCATTCAGGGCGTACGCGTGGCACAGCCCACCCGTGGCCTCTACATCCACAACGGCAAGAAGGTAGTGGTGAAGTAATTCACACCCATCACCACACATCTATACCCATCAGGGGGAGCGAACAGCTCCCCCTGTTTGCATTTATCCCAAGGCAGCTCACAGGGGAATAGTTCTCCGTCCCGTCCCATAGTATGACTGTGATAACCGGTAATATACTTATTGAACTAAATTTTTGAATAATTTCTCGCCGAAGGCGACTCCCTTCAGTTCTGTCGGATTTGCAATCCGCCTCTGCCAAGAAAATTTCTGCGCATTACGGCAATTTCTTTCCAAAAATGAATATTCACGTGAATTACGATAATTCCTGTTCACCCACAAAAAACATGCACTTTCTTTGCACATCTAAAAAAAATGTTTAATTTTGCACAGTCTATCCCATTGCGGCCCGTTCCGCAGTCATTGTTTTGAATAAAAGTCTAAAAACATATACTCTTATGAAAACTTATCAGAAACCAGAAAGCAAGTCGGTCTACGCACTTCTTAAATTGGGTGTCATGCAGATAGAGGAAGCTGAAACCACCACCGTGCAATTGGGCTCCGGCACCGTCCCCCCTGAGGATGCTCTCGCTCCCAAGGCTAAAAACCTCTGGGAAGATGACGAAGTGGCTGAATAGTCCCCCCTCAAACTGCATCACATGCACATCGCTGTAGCAGGCAACATAGGGAGCGGGAAAACCACCCTCACCACTATGCTGGCCAAACATTACGGATGGACACCGAAGTTTGAGGCGGTGGCGCATAACCCGTACTTGGAAGACTACTACAACGATATTCACCGATGGGCGTTCGCACTCGAGGTCTACTTCCTCAAAGAACGCTTCCGCGACATTCTCGAGATAGCACACTCCGAAGGTACCGTCATACAAGACAGGTCTATCTTCGAGGGTGTCTATGTGTTTACCGCCAACAACCAGGCCATGGGAAACATGAGCGACACCGACTACCAAACCTACATGGAACTCTTCGAGTCGATGATGCAGGTGGTGCGCTATCCCGACCTCATGATCTATCTCAGAGCCTCTATCCCGCACCTCGTGGAGAATATCCAAAAACGGGGAAGAGAATATGAAAAATCCATACAGATAGAGTATCTCACCAATCTCAATCAGCGCTACGAGGAGTTCATCTTCCAGAAGTACAAGGGCGAGGTGATGGTGGTCGACGTCGACGAAATCGACTTCCTCAACAACCCTCGACACTTCGCAGCCATCGTCGACCGTATCGACGCAAGGCTCTTCGGACTCTTCTCCGGCAATGTCTGACAACTGTTCCTTCAATCACCACCTTAATCTTAATCCTCAATCACTATGCACATCGCAGTAGCCGGTAACATCGGAAGCGGAAAAACCACACTCACCAGAATGCTCGCCAAAAGATATGGCTGGCAACCTCGCTTCGAACCCGTAGACCACAACCCCTATCTCGAGGACTTCTACGCCGATATGAACCGATGGGCCTTCAACCTGCAGATCTACTTCCTGAACAAAAGGTTTAAAGAGGTGGTGGAAATATCTAAAAGTAAGGAATATATCATTCAAGACAGGACTATCTTCGAGGATGCCCGCATCTTTGCGCCCAACCTGCACGAAATGGGGTATATGAGCGACCGCGACTTCGCCAACTACTCCGACCTCTTCGACCTTATGATGTCGCTCGTGCGCCTGCCGGACCTCATGATTTATATCCGCTCGTCCATACCCAATATCGTGGCGCAAATACAAAAACGGGGGCGTGAGTACGAAAAGTCTATCCGTATCGACTACCTCCAAGGACTCAACGAGCGCTATGAGAACTGGATTAAAACCTATAAGGGACAACTGCTCATCATCGACGGCGACAACATCAAGTTCGGCGACAACCCGTCCGACTTCCAAAAGGTCACCGATATGATCGACTCCAAACTCTTCGGACTCTTCCCCATGGACGAGCTCTAACCGCAACGAAACTTTTCACCCCCAAAAACGATATGCCATGAAACAGCTACTTTTCACCATCGCATTGGCCGCCGGATGCCTCAGCGCCTCCGCACAGAGCATGAAAATGGTCGTCGACGCCAAAGGCGAAGTCGTAGGACGCTTCGAATCGGAAACTTCCACCTCTTTCATCGTGGCAGTGCAGGATTCCTATCCCGTGCCCAAAAGCGGTCTCCACGTCACCACCTTCAGGGCCGAGCGCGGACAGGGCATCGTCTACCGCAACCAGGAACGCAAGGGCAATATCAACGTGCGGAAGGGACCGTCGCTCAAACATGCCGTCGTGGCGAAGATTCCTGAGTTCGACGGCGTGCCCGACTGCTATCCGTGCCTTGGAAAGGTGAACGGATGGTACAAAATTCGTATCAACGGAAAAGTGGGCTATGTGCGCGAGGACATGGCCTGCTGGGACGGCATGAACTCCTTCTAAACCGCTCTCTCCCCACCAAATGTTGAGACGTCACATTGTGGCGTCTCAAATTTTTATATGTCCCCCAGTGAGCATTACGGCAATTCCTTTCAGGAAAATGAATAATTACGTGTATTACGATAATTTCTGTTCAGTCTATCTTTCAAAGGACAAATGATTAATGAAAAATTTCCGCGCATTACGATTATTCCTTTCAGGAAAATGAACAATTACGTGAATTACGATAATTTCTGTTCTGTCTATCTTTCAAAGGACAAATGATTAATGAAAAATTTCCGCGCATTACGATAATTTCTTTCAGATAAAAGAATAATTACGTGTATTACGAAAATTTCTGTTCAGTCTATCTTTCAAAGGACAAATGATTAATGAAAAATTTCCGCGCATTACGATTATTCCTTTCAGGAAAATGAACAATTACGTGTATTACGATAATTTCTGTTCAGTCTATCTTTCAAAGGACAAATGATTAATGAAAAATTTCCGCGTATTACGATAATTTCTTTCAGATAAA
>ONMI01000102.1 GCA_900318915.1 uncultured Prevotellaceae bacterium
CATTCCCACCATGGGACCGCAGTTCGTTCACTACGGGGTGCCCGTCATCGACAGCATCGTCACCGTGGTCGACGCACTGCGCATGAAAGATGAGTTCGGAGCTGGCGATGATCTCGTGAAAGACAATATAGGCGAGGAGGATATAGAAAACCTCATTATCCAGCAGATAGAGTTCTGCAACATCATCCTTCTCAACAAGGCTTCCGAGGTGGAGCCGCACGAGAGGGAGCGCATCAAGCACATCCTCAAGGCCATACAGCCCGTAGCCGAGATTATCGAATGCGACTACGGAGATGTAGACCTCTCCAAAATCATCAATACGGGCATGTTCGACTTCGACCGGGTGGCTACCTCGGCTGCATGGATTCACGAGGTGGAGAAACCGCATGAGGAGGAGGATGATGACGACGATGATGACGACGACGATGAGCATGAGCACCATCACCATGACCATCACCACCATGACCATCACCACCATGACCATCACCACGACCATGACGACGATGATGATGATGATGACGACCATGACCATGAGCATCATGACCACCATCACGGCCATCACCACCACCATCACCATGACCATGAGGGTGGTGAGGTGGAGGAGTACGGCATAGGCACCTATGTCTACTACCGCCGCGAGCCGCTCAGCCTGTCGAGGTTCGATGAATTCCTGGCCCGACAGTGGCCGGCAGCCATCATACGTGCCAAGGGCATCTGCTGGTTCAAGGAGGAATCAGACATCTGCTATGTCTTCGAACAGGCGGGCAAACAGTTCTCGCTGCGCAACGCTAGTATGGCGACCGAATGCAGAAACTCGTTTTCATCGGACAGCACCTCGACAAGGCCTTCCTCAAAAGAGCCCTCGACAACTGTCTCGACGAATAGACTTCACACTCCGCTGCCTGCCTTCTGTAAGGCAGGCAGCGGTCTATTTGCCTTTATAACCTTGCTAAATCACCTTGTTGGAGTTAACGAAAGTTAAATTTCGGAGATTTCTTGCATATTATTTGCATTTTCATTGTTTCTTTACTATATTTGTGGCCAAATAGGCATGAATCAGATGCTTGAAGAGAGAGAGGTGAAACAAACTCCTAAAACTTACGAAATGAACACACAGTTTTCGCTTGCGATTGCTGGACTATGGGGACACTCCGCTGATATAACTTACTGAGTTTATCAAGAGCGTATTTGGATAACAATCATAACTTAACTGAACGATCTCGTATCCGCATTCCATGGATGTGGACAAAGCCTATCACCATTATAACTTTACTAATTACCAAAAACAATCAATACTGTCTTTATGAAGAAGTACCAAACGAACATCGTTCGATTTACCGACAATAGTGAGGAGACCAAGCGCGTCTTGGCCGACATCAAGAAATATCGTCCTCTCTCCCAGGAGGAGGAGTTCAAGTGTGCATGGCGCGCCCGTGAACTGAACGACGAGGCAAGCCGTCACAAACTGGTGAAGCACAACCTGCTCTTCGTGGTGAGCGTGGCCAAAACCTACCTCCAGCCGACTTTCTCGCTCAACGAACTCTGCTCAGCCGGATTCTCCGGACTCTGCAAAGCTGCTGACCGCTTCGACGAGCGCAAGGGCCTTCGCTTCATCACCTATGCCGTCTCCTGGGTGCAGAAGGAGATTGTGGAGTATCTCGACCAGAGAGCGCACGCTGTACACTTGCCCGACTCGCACCAGAAGAAGATGGCAAAGCTCCGCAAGGCTGTCACCAAGTTCGAGCACGAGTTTCTGCGTCAGCCTTCCGACGAGGAAATTGCCGACATGATGGGCATCGATGCCGAGGTTATCAAGGAGCTGCGCCGACTCAACGCCTCGGTCTTCTCCTGCGACGAGCATGTAGCGGCCGACGACAACGAGTCGGTCACCTTCGCCGACACCATGGCCGCCGACGTGCCCGCAACCGACCTTATGGCACAGCACCACGTCGACGAGGAGGTCATCCTCAACGAGATTTGGCGCACCATCAAGAACCCCGACGATTTGGAGGTGTTCTTCGTGATGTGCGAGGGCTCTACTGTCAAAATCAACGCGCTCATTGAGAAGCGCAAGACCACCGAGGCCTATCTCAAGAAGGTCTACAATGTGGTGAAGAGCCAGCTCAGCAAGAATCCCACGCTCCGCGATTACTACTACGCATAGCGTCTCTCATACCGCCCCCTTTCGGGGGGCGGGCTGCATGAAATCAACCCCCCAAAAAAATACCGCAACTGTCACAGTTGCGGTATTTTCACACTGAATGATACAAAAACATTATGAATTGATTGTGCAAACTAAAGTTCATCCTTGTTTCCGTTTGCAAAGATAGTCACTCGGCATGGTTCGCACAATACCTAAAAATTGTGATTTTGTGGCCGCACGCACACATTTTGTGTACAAAACGATATTTTTTTCAAAAAAATCACTTTTTCCGTGCAAGGTCTTCACACCCTCTTCGTTTTAAGAGTGATAATAATCCCTATGGAATCGAAAAGTTAATTCACAAGTCAAAACCAAAAGCAATCTGATTCCGATCAAATCTGATAATAATACAAACTGCAAAAATGTGCTGCTTGGGAAAGTAGCACATTTTTTGTGTGCTCAGCTTAAAAGGTTTTACACCTTATAACTTGCTTACAAATGTGAATTAAGAATAAAAAGTTTTGCCCTAATGACGATTTCTATTATTTTTGCATTCGATTAATACAAATAACATGCAAATGAAACGTACAGTGCTCTTCATCGCCGCGCTCATCACGGCTTGTGTGGCTGCCCAGGCACAGCTGCTATACCGCATCAGCGGTGGCGGCCTCAAGGCGCCCTCTTACATCGTGGGTACCTATCACTTGGCACCGCCTGCTTTCGCCGACTCTATAACCGGACTGAAAAAGGCGATTGACGAGGTGGCACAGGTCTATGGCGAGGTAGATATGGCGGTCATGATGCAGCCGGCCAATGTGAATAAGGTGAGACAGGCCATGGACATGACCGACGGCACCACGCTCGACAAACTGCTCTCGCCCGATGAGATGAACCGCCTCAATGCGCTCATGAAAGAGCTCTTCGGTGCCGACCTCACCCATCCCGTGCTGGCTCAGCAGATGAACAAACTGTCGCCGCAGGCAATGGTCACACAGCTCACCATGCTCATGTTCCTGAAGCGGACACCCAATTTCGATGCCAGCAGCCAACTCGACGGCCATATCCAGAACATGGCGCGCGACAAGAAGAAAAAAGTGGGCGGACTCGAGACCATCGACGACCAGATAAAGGCGCTCTACAAGGGTATCCCTTATAGCAGGCAGAAGACACTGCTCATGTGCCTCGTCGACAACCGGGCATGGATGGAGCAGCAGATGGATGATATGGTGAAGGCGTATTTCTCGCAAGACCTCGACGAGGTGCAGCGGGTGAACGACGAGACCCTCAACAGCGACTGTGATGCTACCGACGAGGAAAAGAGCATCTTGGTCGACAACCGCAACGATGCTTGGATGAAGAAGCTGCCCGCTCTCTTCAAGGCATCCCCCACGCTGGTGGCCGTGGGTGCCGCCCATCTGGTGGGGGAGAAAGGGCTTCTCGCCCAGCTCCGCAAGGCTGGCTTCACCGTAGAGGGCGTGAAATAGAAAATCATTATTAACAAGATAGAAACAAAATGAAGAAAAACAGAATTTTCCGCTGCATGGCCATGTCGGCTGTTGCCGTTTTTCTGATGAGTGCCATGCCCGGCGACGGTGTCATCTCCAAGGTCGACGGCATGACGGTTATCAATACCACCTCGCTCGCTACGGAAGTGGAGGGCTATATGGGCCCCACACCGCTCAAGATCTTTGTCAAGAACAACAAGATTGAGAAGATTGAGGCGCTCCGCAATCAGGAAACACCCAAATATTTCGCCCGCGTCAAGAAGGAGATGTTCGCCAAGTATCAGGGCATGACCGTGAATAAGGCTGCCAAGGCCAAGGTCGACGGGGTGACGGGTGCCACGCTCTCGTCCAATGCCGTACGCACCAATGTGCAGCGCGGACTGGAGTATTACAAGAAAAACAAGTAGTTGGCTGCCAATATTACACAAAGAGAGGAGATGCGATGAAGCATCTCCTCTCTTTGTATTTGTCAGTTGCTATAATTCAGGTTCCACGGGGATGATGCAAATCTCGCGGTAGTAGCCGGCGCTCCAGTCGCGCTTCACGGCTTCGGGCCGTGCAAAGCGGTGGTATACGATGTGCCACTCACCGCTGACGGGGTTTTCCACCACGGCGTGGTGGCCGGTGCCGAATATCTGCTTCGCGTCGTCTTTTTGCAGCACCACGGTCTTCTCGGTCGTGGCGGGCTGCCCGTTGAGGGTGAAGGCGGTGGGCGAGTCGCTCATCAGGTAGCGCACACGGTAGTTCTTGGAGCGGGTGTCGTTCTCCGACCAGGTGAAGTAGTATTTCCCGTCGCGGTAGAACACGTAGGTGCCCTCGTTGTAGTGATAGCGCTGCTTGTCCTGGCGGGGCAGCAGCACATAGTCGCGCTTTATGCTGGTCATGTCGTCGCCCAGCTCGCTGCACACCAGCGTGCCGTTGCCCCAGTAGAGGTAGTACTTTCCGCTCACTGGGTCATGCAGCACGTCGGGGTCGATGGGGGCGCCGCCCTTGGCCAGCGCAGGATGGCTGCGGCTGATGAGGGGCTCTTTCGTGGCGCAGCGGAAGGGACCGGTGGGGTGGTCGGCCACGGCCACGCCGATGCTGTTGTCGGCCACGAAGTAGAAGTAGTAGCGGTAGCGGGCGCGCTTGCCCTTACCCGTCTTGCGTTCTATGATGCAGGGGGCCCAGGCGCGTCGGTCGGCCCAGGGACAGTCTTTCTCCAGGTCGAATATCACCCCCTCCTTTTTCCAATGCACCAGGTCGGGGCTTGAGTAGCAGCTGAAGTCGTGGTTCTCCCAGTGCTCCTGTCCGTCGGTGGTGGGGTAGAGGTAGTACTGCCCATCACGTTCGGTGTAGAGTATCTCGGGGTCGGCATAGTAGCCTTCTATCACGGGGTTACGGCGGTTGGGAGCCAGAGTGGCCTGCTCGTAGCCATCGCTCCAGGCCTGCAGACGGTCGTACTCTTCCTTGGTGATGCGCAGGAAACTGCCGTGCTGCGGACGGTTCACGCCTTCTATGTTGCGGGGCGAACGGAAGTTGCGCATGTAGCGGTCGGCCTGGCAGATGCGGTAGTTCTTGGGATTGGAGGAGTATTCGATGTAGCCGATGTGCCAGGTGCTGTCGCCGGCCAACTGGAAGGCGGATACACCCTCGCACTTCTTGTTGCCTTCAAAGTTCACATAGTCGTCTTCCACGGGCTTGCTCCAAGGACCTTGCAGCGTGGGGGCCGTGGCGGTGAAGAGGCCGGGCTTGCCGCCCTCTTTCTTTATCATCATGTGCCAGCGCTGGTCGGCCTCCACCCAGTTGATGTCGGCGTCGATGGTGGCATAGCCCCAGTCGAAGAGCAGACGGGGCTGGGTGAGATGGGTGAAGGTCTCGTCGGCGTAGCTGTAGTACATGCGGTCGTAGGCTTCCTCAGTGCGGTTCCACATCGAGAAGTACACGAAATAGCCGCCGCGGCGGCCGTCGGGCCATTCATAGTCGGCGTCCCACTGCACCTGGGGCGCCCACACACGGTTCACCGTGCTCCAGTCGCGGTACACGCTCTCTGCATCGGGATTGCTGAACAGCTGTGTGCCCTGCCTGAAGTCGAATGTCGTCGACTGCCAGTGCAGCAGGTCGTCGCTCGTCAGCAGGTCGATGCCGTAGTTGTCCCAGGTCTCTTTCTTGCCCAGGCGTTCCTTGGCACCCACGTTCATGTCGGTGCACACCATGAGGTAGCCGCTCAGGTCGTGCTTGCGGCACAGGTAGGCATCGCGCGTGGCGCCCTCGATGCGGGCCACACGGGCGTCGCTGAACACGGAGTCGCCGTTCAGCAGGTCGTGGTAGTGCAGACCGTCGCGGCTCAGCGCATAGGCGGTCCAGGCGCGTCCGCGGTCGTTCATGTGGCAGTAGAGATAACCGTAGTCGCCGGTTTGTGGATTGCCCTTGTGGGTGGTCTGGGCCATACACAGGGAACTCCACTGGCACAGCAGTGCCAGCAGGAAAAGGGGAGATAGTCGTTTCTTCATAAGGGTATTATCGCTTTGTGCCCAACTGCAGGCGCAGGGTTTTGCCCTTTACCAGAGCGTCGTGGCTGATGCGGTAGCTCTTCAGCGGTTGGCCGCCAAGGGTCATCTGCTGGATGTAGCGCTCGCCGCTGGTGTCGCCGCTGGCTTCTATCACGATGTCGCCGGGATAGAAGGCGGGGTCCAGATGCAGCGTCACCCGGTCGAAGACGGGAGAGGTGAGCGTGTAATAGGGCGAGCCGGGGCAGTCGGGATAGAGGCCTATCATGGAGAAGACGGCCCATGCCGACATGGTGCCGCAGTCGTCGTTGCCGGGTATGCCGTCGGGCTTGTCGGTATAGTAGCGGTTCAGCAGGCGGGCCACTTCTTTCTGGGTGCGCCACTCCTCGCCTTTGAAGTAGCTGAAGAGGTAGGGATAGGCGATGTCGGGCTCGTTGGCGGGGTCGTACAGACCGTCGTCGAACACTTTCTGCAGTTTGGCCACAAACCGCTTGTCGCCGCCCATCAGCCGGGCCAGCCCTTTCACGTCGTGGGGCACATAGAAGGTGTAGTTCCAGGCACTGCCCTCGTGGAATCCGGGGGCGTTGCTGAAGTTGGCGCCGTCTTCAGGATTGAAGGGGGTGAGGAAACTGCCGTCGGCCAGCACAGGACGCAGGGTGCCGCTCTCCTTCGAGTAGTAGTGGCGGTAGCCAAGGCTCTGCTTGTAGAAGCGGCGGGCGTCCTGGGTATGGCCGAGCGCCTCGGCCAGATTGGAGAGGGCGTAGTCGGCGATGTAGTATTCCAGGGCGTGCGACAC
The DNA here is from genome assembly GCA_900318915.1 of uncultured Prevotellaceae bacterium. Lineage (GTDB taxonomy): Bacteria > Bacteroidota > Bacteroidia > Bacteroidales > Bacteroidaceae > Prevotella. The sequence goes on from ONMI01000102.1 coordinate 6,934, forward strand.
GGAGTTGTCGCCCGAGGCATCGGCACTGTATTGGCCCATGGGCACGTAGCCTTTCGACAGATAGGGGTCTATGTCGGGGCGCATCTTGTTGTCCTTGCCGGGGCAGGTGGCGGAGTGGACGAAGGCGTCGTAGGCGGCGGCGATGTCATAGTCGCGAAGGCCTTTCAGATAGGTGTCGGCTATCACGGGTATCGAGGGGTCACCCTCCATGGTCCAGGTCTCGCGGCCGTAGAGCTCCCACTTGGGCATCCAGCCCCATTCTTTCTGCATGTCTATCATGGAGCGCACCATGGCGGTCTGCTCCTTGGGGTAGAGCAGGGTGAGCAGCTGGTGCAGGTTGCGGTAGGTGTCCCACAGAGAGAACACGGTGTAGCGGGTGCCGTCGGTATGGCCGGTGCCGCCGCTCTCCATCAGGGGGTAGTCGCCGTTCACGTCCTGCAGAATGTTGGGGTGCAGCTGGGTGTGGTACAGGGCGGTGTAGAACACGCGTTTCTGCTGCTCGCTGCCGCCCTCCACGGTGATGGTGCTCAGCGCCTTGTCCCACTCGGCGGCGGCGCGGCGGCTGATGCCGTCGAAGTCGAACGTGGGCTGCTCGGCCTGCAGGTTCTCGCGGGCGTTGGCGATGGAGACGAACGAGACGCCCATCTGCACCTCCACCTGTTCGCCGGCAGTGAGGTCGTAGCTGAAGTAGTAGCCCACATCGTTGCCGGCCAATTCGCGGCCGTAGCGGGTGTAGAGCTTGTAGCGGCCGTTGTCGTTGTCCCACTGGGCCTCCACACCCTGCATGGGGGGCTGTTTCTTCCAGTAGCCGCTGCTCTGGGGGGCTTTGTTCACACGCAGCACGAAGTAGATGGGAAACACGGCCTGCGAGTTGTAGCAGAAGGTGCCGCACAGGCGGTAGCCCTCTATCTCGGTGTCGCTCACACGACGCACCATGGCGCCGCTCTCATTGGTGAGGCCCTCGCCCAGGTTCAGCAGCACGTGGCCCTTGCCCTCGGGAAAGGTGTAGCGTTCGGCGGCCGTGCGCAGCGTGGAGGTCACCTCGCAGTGGATGCCGTATTTCTGCAGGTCTACGGCATAGTAGCCGGCACGCGACACCTCATGGGTGTACTCGCTGCCGTAGTGGCGGTAGTCCACGTCCAGTTCGCCCGTGGTGGGCATGGTGAGCAGCGTGCCCAGCTCGGGGCAGCCCACACCGTTGAGGGTGACATGGGCGAATCCGGTGAAGTAGCGGTTGTGGTATTCGTAGGGCGCCGACCACCAGCGGGCGTCCTTGTCAAACTCGTTCAGGTCGGAGCCCATCACATTGAAGGGCACTACCGACATCATGGCATGGGGCATCACGCTCCCGGGATGGCACACACTGAAGTTGGTGGTGCCGATGAAGGGGTCTACATAGTCGGTGGGGCGCTGGGCCCACAGCAACTGGCTCGCGGTGAGCAGCGCAGACAGCAGAAGAGCGCTCTTTTTCATGGTAATGGGGTGGGGATGGGTTATTTCTTGGCGAGGGTGTAGTTGTAGTAGTCGGTGTTGCCGGTGATGTCTTCCAGTATCTTCAGGAACGGGGGGAAGTGGATGGAGGCATGGTCGGTCACACCTTCTATCTCAAGGATGTTGAGGCCGATGGCAGGCTCTATGTAGGTGTCGAGCTCGAAATACTGGCCTTCCCACACAAAGTTCTTCCTGATTTTCTTGATGGGGCGCCGCTCGGGGTCCACCTGCTGCATCAGCATGTAGTACTGGTGGGGGGTGATGTGGCGCTCGGTTTCTATCATCTCCGTCTCCGACACCTGCTTCTTGGCCGTCTGGAAGTATTCGTAGCTGCCCTGCCAGCCGCGTTTGCGCAGACGCACCTCGCTGCCTGGATCGGCCAGCAGGTAGGTCTGGGTTATCTCGCTCTCTATGTAGCCGGGTATCTCGCCCGTCACTTCCACGATGTACTTGCGCTCCGACTCGATGGGGGCGGGGGCGCCCAGCACCTTCGATATCTCCGTGAGCACATGATGGAGCTTGGTGTCAAACTTCTCCGTGTTGCCTATCACGCGAAGGTGGGGATGACCGGTCCAGGCGGCTATCACCTTGTTGTCGAGCTCCCGGGCCAGCTCGATGCCCTCGGTGCGCTGCTGGTTGTTGCTTGTGGTGTAGAACTGCTCGGCACCATTGGCGGCCGACACCAGGTGCAGCACGGCGTCGTAGCGGGCATCGCGAAGTTTTACGGTGTTGGTGGCGGTCTCGTCCATCAGGGCCTGCCACATCACAGGCGACATATAGGCCGAGATGTCCATCGTGCCCCGGTCGCACACGATGATGACGGGCTTCTCGCAGGTCTCTGCCATGCGCGTGAAGTGGTCTTCTATCTCCAACTGGAGTTTCAGCGTGGCTTTCTCGCCTTCGTAGAATAGGTTGGGGTTCGTGGTCAGGTAGTTCATACCGGCCGTGCTCATCATGGTGGGTATCTCGGGCAGGGTGAATACCTTGTAGCCCAGACTGGTGAAATGTTCCAGAATCCTGACCAGGGCGGTGGTCTTGCCGGCGCACGGACCGCCGGTCAGACATACTTTCGTGATTTTTTTCATGTGTTCTTTAGGTGCTGTTCGTATGCAAGGATTGCTTTGCAAAGATACTGCAAAAAGGGCAGAGCACAAAAAGAA
>ONMI01000101.1 GCA_900318915.1 uncultured Prevotellaceae bacterium
CCTCTCCGCGGCTACGGCTACGGCGGCTATCGCACGGACAAAAGACTTGGTCAACTGGGAGCGCCTGCCCGACCTGAAATCGAAGAGTCAGCAGCGCAACGTGGTGCTCCATCCTGAGTTTGTGGATGGCAAGTATGCGTTCTACACCCGCCCGCAAGACGGTTTCATCGACACGGGTTCCGGAGGCGGTATCGGATGGGCACTGGTCGACGACATCACCCATGCTGAGATAAAGGAGGAGAAAATCATCAATGCGCGCCACTATCACACCATCATGGAAGTGAAAAACGGCGAGGGACCGCATCCTATCAAAACCGACCGAGGATGGCTGCACCTGGCACATGGCGTAAGGGGATGTGCCAGCGGACTGCGCTATGTGCTCTATATGTACATGACGGCACTCGACGACCCCACACGCGTCATCGCACAGCCGGGCGGCTATTTCCTGTGTTTGCCAACGGATGGATTGCGGATGAAGACGGCAAGGTGTTCATCTATTATGCTTCCAGCGACACCCGCATGCATGTGGCCACCTCTACCATCGACCAACTGGTGGACTATTGCATGAACACACCGGCCGACGGACTCACCACCTCGGCTTCTGTCGAGACCATCAAAAGGCTTGTGGCAAAAAACAAATCCAATCTTTAATTCATTATAACAATGGCTAGTATAAAAGAAAAAATAGGCTACGCATTGGGTGATGCAGCGGCTGGTGGTATTACTTGGAAAATCATGTCCATCGCCTTCCCGCTTTTCTTTACCAATGTTTTCGGACTTACCTTTGCCGATGCGGCAACACTGATGCTCATCGCACGTATGTTCGATGTGGTGACCGACCCTCTCATGGGCTCGCTCGCCGACCGCACGCAGTCTAAATGGGGCACCTACCGGCCTTGGCTCATTTTCGGAGCCATCCCGTTCGGACTCATCTTCGCACTCTTGCTCTACACGCCCGATTTCGGTCCGGTGGGCAAACGTATCTGGGCCTACTCGCTCTATCTGCTTATGATGGCCATGTACACGGCGGTCAATGTGCCTTACGGTTCGCTGCTCGGTGTGATGACCAACGACGACAACGAGAAAAACCAGTTCTCCTCCTACCGCATGGTGGGTGCCTATGCCATGGGATTCATCACCTTACTTTCTTTCCCGTATCTGCAGAAATTTGTCGGTGGCACACCGCAGCATCAGTATGCTGTGCTTGGCGCTTTCTTCGGTGCTATCGCCGCTCTTGGCACTCTGGCCTGTGGTCTGCTCACTAAGGAAAGGCTCAAACCGGTAAGAGCAGAGAAATTCTCTTTCAAGCCTTTTGCCGACCTCTTCCGCAACAAGCCGTGGATTTATCTCACACTGATAGGTATCTGCACCAATTTCTTCAACGGTTTCAGATATGCCGTGGCAGGCTATCTCTTTGAGTATTGCCTCAAAGGCGATGTCACTGTGAGTGGACTCATCATCAACTATACCGTGTTCATGACCTTCGGTGAGCTGACCTGTATGGTGTTCGGAGGTGTCTCGCCGGTGTTCACAAAGTGGATGGGATCGAAACGGAAGGCATTCCAGGTGTCGGCCATCATCTGCCTCGTATTCTCCATCGGATTCTTCTTCATCCCGATGGATCCTGCTTATATCTGGGTTATGGTGGCACTCGTCATCCTCACCTCTATCGGTATCGGACTCTACTCGCCGCTGCTTTGGTCGATGTATGCCGATGTGGCCGACTATGCTACAGAGAAGAACGGCACTTCCTCCACAGGTCTTATCTTCTCGTCGGGTACCATGGCACAGAAGTTCGGTACGGCTATTTCCGGCTCACTGGTGGCTTTGTTCCTCGGACTGGCTGGCGCCAGCATGATGACCGACGAAATGGGCAACACCATGGTCGACCCGGCCTCTATCACCGACTCGGTGCTCAACATGGTATGGTGTCTCTTCTCCATTTTCCCGGCTGTCATCGCAGCCCTGATTATTGTGCTCACTTATCTCTATCCCATTAAGAAATGATAAAAGAAGAAATTGCTGAGATAAAAAAAGAAATGCAGGATGTGTTGGAAAACAACATCCTGCGTTTTTGGCTCGATAATATGGTCGACGTCGAGCACCGTGGCTTTTACGGACAAATGACAGGAAAGGGCGAATTGAGGAAAGATGCCGACAAGGGCGGTATCCTCTCGGCACGTATCCTATGGTCGTTCTCCGCTGCCTATCGGGTGCTGCGCAAGCCGGAGTATCTCATAGCTGCCACGCGAATGAAGGATTATATCCTGGAGCATTTCTACGACGAGGAGTTCGGCGGCACGTATTGGGCTGTCGACTATCTGGGAAAGCCCAAAGACACCAAAAAGCAGTTCTATGCCATCGGGTTCATGATCTATGGCTTGAGCGAATATGTCAGGGCAACGGCCGACAAGGAGGCTCTCCTGTATGCCATAAAACTCTTCGAGTGCATTGAAGAACACTCGCTCGACAGAGAATACAACGGGTATATCGAGGCTTGCACGCGAGAGTGGGGGGAGATAGCCGATATGCGGCTCTCTGAACTCGACGCCAATTATCCTAAATCGCAAAACACGCACCTCCATATTATCGAACCCTATGCCAACCTGTACCGTGTGTGGAAAGACGAACGCTTGGAAAAGGCGCTCCGCAACATCATAGGCATTTTTACCGACAAGATTCTCAATCCTGAAACGCATCACCTCGACCTCTTCTTCGAAAACGATTGGACAAGAGGTGCCGGACACCTCGAAAGCTATGGCCACGACATAGAATGCTCATGGCTGATGCATGAGGCGGCCTTGGTGCTCGACGATGAGGAGGTGCTCCGCAAGGTGGAACCCATCGTACAGCTTGTAGCAAAGGCTTCGGAAAAAGGACTGAACCCTGACGGTTCGATGATTCATGAGGCCAATCTCGACACCGGCCATGTAGACGACGACCTGCACTGGTGGGTACAGGCTGAGACCGTAGTGGGGTTCGCCAATATCTATCAGTATTTCGGCGATGAAGAGGCCTGGAAGAAAGCGGTGGGGTGCTGGCAGTATATCAAGGACAACCTCATCGACTATGAGGGAGGAGAATGGTTCTGGAGCCGCCACAAAGACGGGGCGCTCAACACCGTCGACGACAAGGCAGGGTTCTGGAAATGCCCCTACCACAACAGCCGGATGTGTCTGGAGATAATTGAAAGAGACTTCAACCGCTGATTCAGAAAAAATCACGAATTTCTAAGTGAAACCCTCAGCAGGCCGTTAGAGTCTACTTTTTGACCCCAACGGCCTGTTTTGTGCCGTTATAGAAGTTTAGTAGAACAAATAAATACTAAAGAATTGATAAAAACTATCACAATGATTTGGTTTCTTCGAATTATTTTGTATTTTTGCAAAGATTTGTAAAGAAGTTTTTAATCATTCATCTTATAATAAAATTGCAATTATGAAAAAAATGAAATTTATGACACTCGTTATGAGTGCAATGCTGGTTCTCGGATGTGGAACCAATGCTGGTACAGGTAGTTTGCTCGGAGCTGGCGGTGGCGCTGCTCTGGGAGCTGCAATCGGTCAGATCATCGGACACAACACCAAGAGCACCGTTATCGGAGCCGCTATCGGTACTGCCGTGGGTACAGGCGCTGGCGCACTCATTGGCAAGCACATGGATAAGGTGAAGGCTAAGGCTGCTGCTGTGGAGAACGCAAAGGTGGAGGAAGTGACCGACGCCAATGGTCTCGCTGCCGTGAAAATGTCATTCGACGGAGGTATCCTTTTCGCTACCAACAAAGCCGACCTCAACGCTACTTCCAAGAAATCGCTGCTCCAGTTCTGCTATATGCTGAAGAGTGAGCCGCAGACATTGGTAGATATCCAGGGTCATACCGACAGCACCGGTACCGACAAGGTGAACCAGCCCCTCTCGGAGAAAAGAGCACAGTCGGTGGCCAACTTCCTGGTTGCCAACGGTGTTCCCTCCAGCCAGTTCGTGAATGTTTCCGGTTTCGGTTCTTCTATGCCTGTTGCCGACAACTCGACCGCTGCCGGACGCCAGCAGAACCGCCGCGTTGATGTGTACATCTACGCCAGCCAGTCGATGATCGACGCTGCTAATGCCGGTACCCTCCAGTAATTTACTTTTTTAAGACATTAAGGTCTATAACAAGTAGTTAAATCAAACTATATGGGCGGATTCTCGTTAATCCGCCCGTTTTTTTCAAAATGATTGTTGTTAGATTCTTCCTGCGCATTATAAAGTGGTTTGTCATACTCTTTTTCTCCACTTCCATCCTTGCCGTTATTGCCTACCGCTTCCTGCCTGTTTATATCACCCCCCTCATGCTGATTCGCTGCTATCAGCAAGTGGCCGACGGACGTCGGCCGGTCCTCCATCATTCATGGAAACCTATCAATGAAATATCACAACATCTGCCGGTGGCGGTGATGGCCAGCGAGGACCAGCTTTTCCTCCTGCACCATGGTTTCGACACAAAGGCCATAGGCGATGCCATACAATATAACAAGACACATGCCCACCGCAGGGGGGCCAGCACCATCACGCAACAAACGGCAAAAAACGTTTTCCTCTGGCCAAAGGCCAACTTTGTAAGGAAGGGTATCGAGGCGTATTTTACCGTCCTTATCGAACTCTTCTGGAGCAAACAGCGCATCATGGAGGTCTATCTCAACTCTATCGAGATGGGGCCGGGCATCTACGGGGCACAGGCCGTGGCCGAACAACATTTCGACACCAATGCGGCTCAACTCACCCGCAATGACTGTGCCCTCATCGCGGCCACATTACCCAACCCGCTGTTCTTCAGTTCCAAATCGCCCAGTGCCTATATGAAGAAAAGGCAGCGCTTTATATTGGGACAGATGAGAACCATACCTTCCTTTCCGAAAGAGGGTGAGCGGTACGACCCCAATACGGTTTCGGGCGGTGTATACAAAAAATAACAGAAAAACTATTCTTACGACTATCTGACGATGGACATTTCTTTTCTTGAACAGCTCAACGACAGTCAGCGGAGCGCTGTCGAATATATCGACGGGGCATCACTCGTCATTGCAGGCGCCGGGTCCGGAAAGACAAGGGTGTTGACGTATAAAATCGCTTATCTCTTACAGTCTGGCTACAAGCCATGGAACCTTCTGGCACTCACTTTCACCAACAAGGCTGCCAAGGAAATGAAATCGCGAATCGAAAAGCTGGTGGGGACTGAGGCAGCCCGCGGGTTGTATATGGGCACGTTCCACAGTGTCTTCTCCCGTATCTTGCGAATGGAATGCCAGCACGTGGGTTTCACCAACAATTTCACCATCTACGACGAGGCAGATTCCAGGTCGCTCATCAAATTGATTATCAAGGAGATGAACCTCGATGACAAGGTCTACAAACCGGCTTCGGTGCAGAATGTCATCTCCATGGCAAAAAACCATATTGTATCCGCCGAGATGTATGCCCAGAACAAAGAGGCACTGAAAAGAGACGAAGAGGCCAGAATGAAGGCCATCTATCAGATTTATCTGGCCTATGCCGCACGATGCCGGCAGGCCAACGCAATGGACTTCGACGACTTGCTGCTTTACACCTTTGAACTGTTCAGAGACAACGAGGAGGTGCGCCAGAAGTATGCGCAGCGCTTCAGGTATGTGCTCGTCGATGAGTACCAGGACACGAATGTGGCCCAGCAACGCATTGTCTACCAACTCACGGCCGAGCATCAGCACGTATGCGTCGTGGGCGACGACGCGCAGAGCATCTATGCCTTCCGAGGAGCGAATATCGACAACATCCTGCAGTTTCAGCAACTCTACGAAGGCTCCCGTCTGTTCAAACTGGAACAGAACTACCGCTCCACCCAACGCATTGTAAAAGCGGCCAATAGTCTGATTCAACACAACCAGTGGCAAATAAAAAAGGATGTGTTCAGCGACAATGATGAGGGTGACAAACTGGTCTACTGCCCTGTTTCTACCGACAAGGTGGAGGCCATCACCGTGTGCCGCTCCATCAAACAACTGATGAGAGACGAGCATGCCGGGTATGATGACTTCGCCGTGCTCTACCGAACTAATGTGCAGAGCAAAGCCTTTGAGGAGCAGATGAAAAAAGACGGTATTCCCTACCGGGTGTTCGGCGGTTTGAGCTACTACCAGCGCAAGGAGGTAAAGGATATTGTGGCTTATTTCAGAGTAGTGGCCAATCCTGACGACGAGGAGGCGCTACGGCGTATCATCAATTATCCAACCCGCAGCATCGGAGCCACAACTGTCAATAAAATCAGTGAGGCGGCTCAGCGCCACCAAGTGAGTCTGTGGAGCGTTATTTGCAATCCCGCCCAATACAATCTGGAGGTGAGCGGTAGAACACTCACAAGCATAGGCGGTTTCCAGAACCTCATCGCCTGATGCCTATACACTCGGAAAAGACATCATCACGGCATCGGGCATCGCCAAGGAACTCATGGCCGACACTTCAATCGAGGGACAAGCGAGAAAGGAGAATCTCGATGAGATGCTCAACAGCCTGGTCGACTTTGTGGAAACAAGAAAAGAGGAGGGTCGCGGCGAAGAAATTTTCCTTACCGACTTCCTGCAGGAGGTGGCGCTCTTCTCCGACCTAGACAGTGAGGACGCCGACGACAGCGGAAGAGTGTCGCTGATGACCATCCACAGTTCCAAAGGTTTGGAATTTCCCACAGTATTCGTAGTGGGACTGGAGGAGAACATCTTCCCCAGTCCACGCTCTTCCTCATCGCCTCGCGAGCTCGAAGAGGAGCGACGCTTGCTCTATGTGGCCATCACCAGGGCCGAGAAGCATTGTTTCCTCACTTGCGCACGGCAGCGGATGAGATTCGGCAAACCGGAA
>ONMI01000100.1 GCA_900318915.1 uncultured Prevotellaceae bacterium
TTATAAATCCACTTTCTTTTGCTCGGATGCCTCATTGTCATCAAAGAACAACTGGCTGGAGCAGGAGGAAAAGAAACTCGACCTGACGATTGACAGCGGACCGTTTGAAGGGAAGACTTACCGTGACATTCAGGCCGAACTTGACCAGTACGCCGATGACGTGATGTTCTTTAACGAAATGCTGCGTGGCGCGAAGCGCGACGGGCACCGAGTGCTTGTGGTGAGCGACGAGGAAAAGACCGCCACCGAGACGATGGCGCAGCAGGTGATGGCGCACGAAGGACCTTATAATATTCTACCCAACTGGGGCAAGCAAATCAATAAGGCAACGTGCGATTATCTGGTAAACTATAAACTGATCACACCCGAACAGGCAGAACTCCTTTTCAATCACGAGTATCTGCTCACCAAGGAACAGCACTTCCAGATGATGATGATACGCGGGTCGAAGAAATATCAGGAACACATCAATCAACTGCGCTGCCAGGCTTTCTATTTCGTGCGTGCCAGTAGTCTTGACAACATAGACATTCTTGGCGAGGATTACATCAAGCGGATGAAGCGCGACTTGCCGCCACTTGTCTTCCTCGTCAGCATCCTCAATCAGAAACCGGCGAAGACGGGCGAGGGATTTTATTATGCCTTTGATCCTGACATACATTGTTACATTGAAGACGATTGCCCGGCCATCGACCAGTCAATCACTGTAAAGAAAGGTTCCGTCATTACAGGCGGGACGGCTTTCGGCATGGAGTACGAGTCACCCGACTTCGGCTATCTCGGCAATCTGAAGGACTGCACGCTCGACGGCGATGTTGTGGATGACCAGCCGTTGCACGTGGCTTTCGATGCGGGAAAGATTGTTAACTGGATTGTGACCGGGCAGATGTATAAGCGCGACGGGCGCGAGTGTCTGAATGTGCTTTCGTCCATGTTTGTCAAAGACGGCCTGATGCTCCAGCATCTTATCAAGCAGTGGAGTGACTACTATGCACCCCACCGCAAGAAGTGTAATGTGGTGCATTTCTACTATGACCATACGTTTCTCTTCAAGCCTACCGGGGTCTATGTGGATGACATCAAAGACACCATCATCAAGGAGATGCGCAAGCGCGGCTGGGAGGTGAACGCCATCCCCATCGGGAAGACGTGGCCGCACCACCAGCGTTATAAGGACATCGGCGAGGGCATGAGCGAGTTTTCATATCCCTGTCTGCGCATCAACCGCGAGAACAACGAGGCATTGATACTGGCCTTGGAGAATTGCGGCACACGCCTGTCGTATGCTGGTGAGAATACACACCTACGCAAGGACAAGGCTGGCGAGAAACTGATGGTGGATTCGGAGCGTGCCACGCCGGGTGCCGTTCCAGAGGAACTGCGCACCGACGGCACCGATGCGTTTGATACACTTTATATCGGCGTGCGCCATTACCGCAACAGTATGCCGGCGATGTGTCTTCCGTCGGGGAGATAAAAAATCTAAACCCTAAAATATATGACAAAAGATAAACACAGTTTGCATGACCAGCTGAAAACGATAGCCGATGAATACGCCATCCAACTGGGCAACGTGATTGACTACGCTCCGCAATATTGGGTAGGCGAAGACATGTGTATCGACATGGCCGACTTCGGCGATATATATTTCTTCACGTTGTCAGATATGCAGGTGGTGGTTGATCATCTGCCGGAATGGACAGAGCGGTATGGCTCGAAAGAGAAGGTGGGCGAAGTCATCATTGAATACATGGACACGCTTGTCGAGAACTATGATAAGACATTTGAGAACGGTCATCCACGCATCAACCTCTGGTCATGGTTGAAAGGTTTAAGATGGAAAGATGTAGGAATAGACATTATCACTAAACATTAAAAAACATGACACTGAATGAATATCAAGAGGCGGCAATGAACACTTGCTTGCCAACGAGTGAAAACTTTTCATATATGATGCTCAACCTCGTTGGCGAGGTGGGCGAGTTCGCCGGCAAGGTGGCCAAGGCCATCCGCAAGGGAAACATGTGCATCGACGAGAAGATGCAGCTGGAATACATAGCAGGTAACGGCATACCGGCTGAATTGCAGAAGGAAGCGGGCGACATACTCTGGCAGCTTTCCGGCCTTTGCTCTGTCATGGGATGGAAACTTGAAGACATTGCCCGGCAAAACCTATGCAAGTTGGCCAGCCGGCAGCAGCGCAACGTGATTGATGGTAGTGGTGACAATAGATAGAATATCATGCCTACCCAACAACCCACCATCAGTTTTCAGCAACTTCGCAACCTGACCGAGAAATGGACGTGGCGCGACCCCGGCACCGGGCTGCGCATTACCGGCTACAATCCCCCATCCGATGCCTTGGAGAAAAAGCAGAAACCTTACTTCGTGCGCTACGTCACGGGCGAAGGCTATCTGGAGCAGGGCGAGGTGGTGACGTTGAAGGTGAATCTCCGCAGACATCAGCGAAAGGTCCTTTTTGTGACGAGCGGCGAGATACGTGTGCTCCGCGACTATCTCATCATCGAAGTGGACGGTATGCGCATCCTCACGCACTGACTTTGTACCGCACAAATTCTTCGCCGGAAGTATCTTTGAATAGAAAATCAGCAAAGATATGAGCAAGAAGAAAAATATCACGGTGAGGACACCACAGGAAGCGGCACAGGCGCACCAGCGTTTGGCCGCCGAAGGCTACATCCCCATCGAACGTCCCGCTCACCTCAGAGGCTCGCGCCGCAGTCCGGCTGTCGACGGTGGCATGAACGACTACATACAGAGCAAGCTCTATGCAGGCGAGGACCCCGTAGGCAAGGCGGCGCGGCACCGCATACCTCTTGTGTTTGCCAGCAGCGGCAGCGAGGTGATGACGGATGACAGCATCGGCACTCCTGGCCTCGGCTATATGCAGTGGGGCGGCAGCAATCAGATACCCAATGTAGTCTCGCTCCTGATGTCAATCCTGCCCTACACGGCAGCCGGACACAAGTTCAACGTTGATTTGGTCACGGGTCTCGGCCCACGCCCGATGTATCATTACACACAGTACGTCGGCGGCAATATCACGGAGAAGGATATTCCATACGAGAGTGCCGGCACACTCATCAAGGGCTTGATGCTCGACGTGCAACGGCAGCTGGCAAAGATAGCGCAAGAGGAAAGCAATAGCCAGACCGTCGCAGACGGCACAGCCGAAAATCCCTTCCCCGTCGTAACCTCTACCCCCGTCCCCAATCCCCTGAAAAAAGCACTGGAGGAGCAACTGACCGAACTGCAGGCCGACTATGAGGAATGGGGAAAGACCAATGCCGAAGTACAGGACTTCCTGGAGCGCAACAACCTCACGCAGACTTATCTCCACCTTGCCGCGGATCAGATTCTACTGGGCATGTGCTTCCCTGAAATAGAGCTGCAGCGCACCTACATCGACGACACCACGGGTCGCGCGGTAAGCAACACCCGTTATCAACCCAAGGCCGTGGGACTGCACTACCGTCCGGCTCACACCACCCGCTTGGAAAGGATGGACGAACAAAACCGTATAAATTATGTATATATATCCAATCAATGGTATGATACCACCGAGCAACATGCGGCGACGGACTTCCACATTGCCGCATTGCCGTGCCTTAATCCAGAGGCTCCCACTGCCGACCTCCGACGAATTTTGCGTGAGGCCAGAACCGCTAATGTGAGCCGTCGGAAACGTCCCACGCGCTTCGTGCTGCCCACGCAGTACCCAACACCGGGGCGGCCTTACTACCCCATCCCGGCATGGTGGAGCATCTTTGCCGGTGGTATCTACGAGTATGCCTATTCGATGATTGAGGACAGGGCGACGGCCAAGAAAAACAGTAATGTCATCGGACGCATCATATATATCCATAATGATTATCTGATGCAGATGTATAACCAGATGGCGCTTGATACCGACGAGAAGAAACGGAAATTCCGCGAGGCGATGTACTCGGAAATCAACACGTTCCTTTCGGACAAGGACAACATGGGTAAACCGCTCGTGTCGTTCAAGTTCCGCGACGGAAACGGCAACACAACCAATGCCTGGGAAATTGTGGAGATTGAGAGCAACAGCAAAAACACGGCGGATGCCAATCAGAAGGAATTGCAGGAAATCTCCAGCATCATCTTTTTTGCCATGTCGCTCGACAGCCGTTTGGTGGGCAACACGCCGGGCGATGCCACCAGCAGCGGCGGCACCGACCTGCGCGAGCGTTACCTGCTGAAACAGATTCAGATGTCGCCCACGCAGCAGCTCATCCTTTACCCCCTGCAGGTAATCAGTGCCCACAACGAATGGGACCGCAAGCATCTGCGGTGGACCATCAAACGTGAGGTGATGACAACCCTCGACAACAGCAAGACAGGCGTAACCGCCGCAGAAACAGAATAAAAACAACCCGCCATGATACTATCCAGCATAGAAGAGCTAAGACTCTATTTCCCCGCACATGCCATCGACAGCATTGACCCCTTTGTGGGTGTGCTGGACAACAGCGAGCATGACTTTCTGCTCGAAAAGTTGGGCACGCCGCTTTATGATGCACTGTGCGATTGGTACAATCAGAACAATCCGGACAACATCGAGTATATCGAGGCACAGGCCACCGGCTACTACAATCGTCTGTTGCTGCTTTGCCAGCGTGTCATAGCCTACGACGCCATGTCGCGGGCCATCGGTATGCACATCATCAGCATCAACAATGCTGGTGTGAACATCCCTACGGCTGACGATTACGGCAAGGTGGATCTTGACGCCGTGAAAACATTCAGGCAGACGTGCGTGAAGGAGGCTCACTCTGCTGTGAACAGGTTGCTGCAGTCCTTGGAGGAATGGACGAAATATGCCGCCGCATCCGAAGAGCCGGATGCCGACCTTGTAGCCATCGTAGACCATTGGAGGAAGTCTCGATTCTTCTATCTCGCCGCAGAGATGCTTGTGCCATCGGCCACTGTATTGCAGATCTATTGGAATATCTATGAGAGTCGGGAGAAGTTCATACAGATGCTCCCTGACATTCAGTATATCCAGGAGGAGGTGATTGCCCCGGCCATCGGCGAAGATTTCTGCGATGCCTTGGTGGCTTTCTCCATGGGCGATGTTTCCACCGACACGGAGAGCAAACTGGCACAGCGCACCATCCACAAACTGCGCAAGGTGCTGGCGGTGATGCTGGAGGAGCGCACGTTAATCATCAATACTGACAAGCTGCGCCGGCAGAAGGCGCACGACGAAGCGGTGAGGATGCTGCAGGCGGTGCTCGACTATATACAGTTGCACCAGGAATCATATAAAAATATCGGCAATTTGTATGAGGCACTGAAGACCTCACCGTTGTATGTCGACCCGGAGCCAGAGGTGCTGCCTGAGCCGGAAGTACCAAAGTTTGAGAACAACCGACGCGACGCATCTATGTTTGTCACCCCGGCCCTGAACTGACATGCCTGAAAAACCGAAACGTGTTGATCTGAAACTTCCCCGCTCGTGGAACCAATGCACTACGGAGCAGTTGGAAACCATTGCCGCCTGTATAATCAAGCACACGGCCACGGCAGACAGGTTCCACCCCTTCGACTGGCAGCAGGTGAAGACGGAGATTTTCTTTCTTTTGACGAATACCGAAATTATCTCATCGGAGGAGAGAGACGGCGACATGTTGTTTCTTTGCCAGCAGGCATCAGGCAAGCGGCACAATGCGAATACAGTCTTCGGACTTTACTCCTGGCAGGTGCTTTCCTTCATCGAACAAAACCTGAAATGGATCGACGACGAGAAACAATCCTTGCTGGTGTTTCCGTATAAGCGGTTGTTGTGCGTGTGGCGTTGGCAACGCCACTTCCCTTTCCTCAAAAAGAAATATTTCGCCCCATCCGAACTGATGCAGGATTTCACATGGCAGCAGTATCGGCACATGCAGGACTATATGTCGCTATACGTGAATCAGCAGAACACATTGATGAAAGTCATGCAATCGGTACACGATGTGCAGCAGGTAGCGGATATTCAGCGGCAAATGCTCGCAACGAGAAGCGCTTTCCTGAGCATCCTTTTTCATTGCGAGCGACACCAGAAACTGTTGCGCAAGATTGGCGAAGTGCAGTGGCAGGTCGTCTTGATATGGTGGGGTGGAATGATGCACTATTTGCAACAGCGATACCCCCGCTGTTTCAAGTCGGGCGATGGTGGCAAAAAGAAAAAGCGGCCACCCAACCCCCTGGAACTGTATGTAAGCATTACGGCCACGATGCAGAAATATATTGGGCTGGACGAAGAGAAGGTGAACGGGCAGACATTCCATGTCATTCTGGAGCAACTCGAACGTATCGCCAAAGAAAACGAGGAAATGGAGAAAATCAACAAGAAGCACAAACATAAGTAGACA
>ONMI01000113.1 GCA_900318915.1 uncultured Prevotellaceae bacterium
ATCGGCGACGTGGACGGCTCAACGTTCAGCACAGGAGTGGGGCTTGCGCTCGTGAAAGAAATTTGCGACACCCTGCACGGAACCATACAAGTGGAGAGCGAGGAGGGCAAAGGCACCACCTTCACCCTTACAATGCCGGCAAAAAGTCCACAAGGCGACGCCACTCCTCTATTCGAGACCGAAACAAGCCAGTCGCCCTACCCCCTATACGCTCTATGCGCCGACAGTGTTGACACAGGAAACAGAAACAGTGCAGAAAAGCCCAAGATCCTGATTGTGGAAGACAATGAAGACGTGAGCCGCTTCATCGCATTGCTGGAAAGCGAGGATTTCCAAATCATCTACGCCGACAATGGTGCCGACGGACTGGAAAAAGCCCAGGATTCGGTTCCCGACCTGATTGTAAGCGACCTGATGATGCCCAAGATGAACGGCATAGAGCTCTGCCGGAAAATCAGAAGCGACGAAATGCTCTCACACATTCCCTTCATCATCATCACCGCCAACTCCGACGAAAAAGAACGCATGAAAGGTCTCGACAGCGGAGCCGACTCTTACCTGCTCAAGCCCTTCAACGTGGAAGAGCTCAACATTCTCATCCACCGGCTCATCGAGCAGCGCGAGAACATGCGCAGGCGCTTTTCTGCCGCCCTGCAGCAAGGCGACGAAGAGAAAGAAGAGATGTTGATGCCGAAGAAGGATGCCGAATTCCTCCAAAAACTAGACCAAAGCATCTACCGGCAAATGGGCTCCGGCAATACGGATGTGGAGACCATCGCCTCCATTCTTTGTGTAAGCAGCAAACAGCTACGACGCAAAATATATGCCATGACCGGCATGACCTCTGTGGCCTACATCCTGCATGTAAGGCTCTCCAAGGCCAAAGACATACTCCAGACAGAGCCTCAGATGCCCATTGCCGAAATATCCCTCAAATGCGGTTTCGAAGACAGCGGCTATTTCACCAAAGTCTTCAAGCAACATTACGGCATGACCCCGTCGGCCTACCGAAAAGAGGGAAAAGCATCAGAATAGCCTGCAAAAAAAAGTCATTTTCAGTCTATTTGTCCGAAAAATCCGATTTTTTGTCCAAAAAAACCGCATAAAATAATCCAGCAAGTATTATTTTTGCAAATGATAATACCAAACATTTCTTAGTACTTGCTGGAACATCAATATATTATTATCGCTGAGGTTCAAGAACCGATGCACAACCGAATTTAGCGTAAAGTTTTGTTATCTTTTACGGCACAGCTATCGAGATGATACCTGTGCTGTTTTCATATTATAGCAACAATTTGACACACCTTCATACCTTAGTTGTGTTTTTTTTCCTATATTTGCATTATGAAGACAGTGAGTTTACTTTTATGCCTGTATTGTGCCGTAAGCACAAAGGCTCAGCCTCTTCCCATGAGACTGCACTACGATAAACCGGCCGCATTCTTTGAGGAGTCATTGCCTATCGGCAATGGAAAAATGGGAGCACTCGTCTATGGAGGTGCCGATGTGAACACCATCTACCTCAACGACATAACCCTCTGGACCGGCACGCCCGTCGACCAAGAGGAAGACAAGGGGGCCTCACGATGGATACCGGAAATCCGAAAAGCGTTGTTTCAAGAGAACTATGCCCTGGCCGACAGTCTGCAACGGAATGTGCAAGGACACAACTCCTCATTCTATCAACCGTTGGCCACCCTACTCATCTACGACCACAATATCGGTGATGCAACCCGCTACCAAAGAACACTCGATCTGGACAGCGCCATCTGTCACGACCAGTACACCCGCGACGGCATAACCATAAGACGCGAATATTTCGCCTCTTACCCCGACAAGATGATAGCCATACATCTCACTGCCGACACCAAGGGAGGCATCAACAACACCATCACCCTTACCTCGCAGATACCCCACAAGACGAAAGCCAACGGCAAGGGTCAGCTCACCATGACGGGGCATGCTACCGGCGACGAGGAACAGACCATACACTTCTGTTCTATCCTCACCGCTTCGTGTACAGACGGGGAAATCATGGCCAGCGACAGCTGCATTCAAGTGTGCAACGCCACAGAGCTCACCCTCTACTTCCTGAACGAGACATCTTACAATGGTGCTAGGAAACACCCTGTAAAGGAAGGAGCTCCTTATATCGAATCAGTCAACGACGGGATGTGGCACTTGGCCAACTACACCTATTCCGACCTGCGTCAACGCCATACCGCCGACTACCAAAAACTGTTCGGACGCTTCAAGCTCCACATCGACGGTTCTATCCCCGACTGGAGCCAAAGCACCGACAGGCAGTTGCTCAACTATACCGACCAAGGAGGACACAACCCCTATCTCGAGACACTTTATGTGCAATACGGACGGTACCTGCTCATCAGTGCTTCAAGGACACCCGGCGTGCCCGCCAATCTTCAAGGCTTATGGAGTCCACACCTCTGGTCGCCCTGGCGTGGCAACTATACGATGAACATCAATCTCGAGGAAAACTATTGGCCGGCAGAAGTGTCCCACCTGGAGGAAATGGTAATGCCTTTGGAGCAATTCGTACAAAACCTGGCTGATAACGGCAGGCACACAGCCCACCATTACTACGGTATAGACCGCGGTTGGTGCGCCAGCCATAATTCTGACATCTGGGCCATGACGAATCCTGTGGGAGAGAAGCGCGAAATGCCCGAATGGGCCAACTGGAACATGGGCGGTGCCTGGCTTGTAAACAGTCTGTGGGAACACTACCTCTTCGGGGCCGACAAAGAATACCTGCGTCAGACGGCCTACCCCCTAATGAAGGGAGCGGCCGAGTTCTGCCTCGAATGGCTCATTCCCAACCCGCTGAAAAGAGGAGAACTGTTCACCGCCCCCAGCACATCGCCCGAAAATGAATACATCACCTCTGAGGGATACCATGGCATGACCTGCTATGGAGGAACCGCCGACCTGGCCATCATACGCGAGTTGCTCCAAAACACTCTACAGGCCGCCAGAACACTGAAATGCGACAAAGCCCTGCAAGCCGAAATCAAGCGCACTCTGCGGAAGCTGCATCCCTACACCATCGGCAAGGACGGACATCTGCAGGAATGGTACTATGACTGGCGCGACTTCGACCCCCAGCACCGCCATCAGTCGCATCTTATCGGACTCTATCCCGGCACCCACATCACACCCCACCACACTCCCCTTTTGGCCGATGCCTGTGCCAAGACACTGGAGATAAAAGGCGACAACAGCACTGGATGGAGCACTGGATGGAGAATCAGCCTGTGGGCCAGACTCCACAAACCGGACCAAGCATATCATTTCTTCCAAAAGCTGCTCAC
>ONMI01000099.1 GCA_900318915.1 uncultured Prevotellaceae bacterium
AATATCTCGACGTAGCCCGCTACGCCTTCGATATCGATGTGCACAATCTGTCTAAAACAAATACAGAACTGACATCATTCCTAATGACCGATTAGGGTTTAATCTTTCATTTTTAATTTTTAATCTTTCATCTTTTTACTCCTTCTCCCACCGGCACCAGCCCTTCGATATAGCGGCAGAGAATGCCGATGCCCTTCAGGTTCTCTCCTCCCTGCGGGATGATGAGGTCGGCATACTTCTTGGTGGGCTCGATAAACTGGTCGTGCATGGGCTTGAGCACATTGAGATAGCGGTCGAGCACCATGTCGACGGTTCGTCCGCGCTCCACCACATCGCGCCGTATGTTGCGTATGAGGCGCTCGTCGCTGTCGGTGTCGACAAAGATTTTCAGGTCCATCATGTCGCGCAGGCGCTTGTTGATAAGCGTCATGATACCCTCGATGATAATCACCGGTTTAGGCTCCACATGCACAGTCTCCTTGAGGCGGTTGCTGATGATGTAAGAGTAGGTGGGCTGCTCGATGCTCTCGCCCGCCCGCAACTGATTCACCTGCTTGATGAGCAGTTTCCAGTCGAAAGCGTCGGGGTGGTCGAAGTTGATGGACTTGCGCTCCTCCTCGGTCATGTGAGAGGTGTCGTTGTAGTAAGAGTCGAGCGGCACCACGGCCACATAGTGCGGCGGCAGCGCATCGGCTATTTTCTTCACTACGGTGGTCTTTCCCGACCCTGTTCCTCCTGCTATTCCAATGATTGTCATGGTATGGTTCTGATTTATGTGTTGTGAGCTAATGAATGTCGTGATAGATGTCGCACAGCATGGCGCGGTAATAGTCGGCCTTGCGCTCCACCCGCATGGGATAGGCCCTTGAGCTGCTCGGCATGCGGTAGAGGCGCAGCTCCCGGCCTTCGAAGGTGAAGGGCACCCAGGTGCCCACCTTTGGTGCGGGGATGCCGAAATGGGCGGTGAAGAGGCCTGTGGCCTTCTCGCCCGTGGTAACCACGGCCTCGAGCTGTGGCATGCGGGCCAACAGGGCGTCGAGCGGTGTGGGCTCCACCACCTGCAAGTCTTTGTCGGATGCCGTGCCCTGTGTGCGCACCACGGCGGTGGCCGTGTCGTAGATGGCGATGCCCCGTGTGCGGAGCAGCGTCAGGATGTCGTCGAGGCGGAAGGTGCGCGCCTGCTCGTCGACGAAGCGGTTCTTGTCGCCGAAGAAGCAGAGTCCCATGATGCGCCACATGTCGTTGGTGAAGTTGGGATAGAAGAAATCCATGCACCACCGGTGCTGTGCAGGCGGGAAGCTGCCCAGCATGAGCAGCCTCGCACCCTCGGGGACGAATGGTTCCAGCGGATGCCGCTCCACCATCATTTCTTCTCCTTCAGCAGATACACCACCACGGGCAGGTGGTCGGAGAATCCGTTGAGCCACACGCCGGCGGCGTGGGTGCGCTTGGGCGAGCCCTTGTACTGGCCCTCAGCCTGCAGCAGGTAGGGGAAGCGCTGTATCTCGCAGTTGTAATACTTCAGCGTGCTGTAGTCTTTGTCCTTGTCGTAGTTGAGCATGTTGGGCGAGAGCACAATCTGGTCGAAGAGGTTCCAGCTGCCGTTGTACATCAGGGTTCCGGTGCCCTTCTGCAGTACGTTCCACCAGGGATTGAACATATCGTCGGGCCCCACATCCTTGATATTGGCCTTGGCACTCAGCTCCCGAGCCATACTGTTGTTCATCGGGTCGTCGTTCATATCGCCCATCACCATCACCTTGCGGGCGGGGTCCACACGCATGATGGAGTCTTTCATGGCCTTCACCTGGCGGCCGGCCACCTCGCGGTAGAAGGAGCCGGAGAAGCGGCTGGGCCAGTGGCACACGATGACGGTCACCTTCTCGTCGGCCATCATGCCCGTGCAGGCAAGGAAACCGCGGGTGCGGAAGGTGCTGTCCTTCTCCAGCTCGGGCACATAGGGCACCAGCTTGGTGTCGAGCAGTTTGAAGAGCGAAGGATTGTAGAGCATGGCGCAGTCGACGCCACGGCGGTCGGGTCCCTCGATGTGTGCGAACTGGAAACCGCGTGCCTTGAGCTCGGGCTGGTTCACCAGGTCGGTCAGCGCATTGGCATTCTCCACCTCCGAAACACCTATCACGGCACATCCCACCGGCAGTTTTTTGGTGCCCATTTCGGCCAGGGCACGTGCCATGTTGTGCAGCTTATTGGTGTATTTCAGGGCGGTCCACTTGTTGGCGCCGGCGGGCAGGTACTCATAGTCGTTCTTTCCCTCGTCGTGGCAGGTGTCGAAGAGATTCTCCAAGTTGTAGAATCCCACGGCATAGAGACTGAACTTCTTCTGGGCGGCAGCCGAGAGGGCGAACAGCAGGAAGAGGGAAAGGAGCAAAGTCTGTCTTTTCATATCATTCGGTTTTATGTGGTTTTAAGGTTTTGCGGCGGCAGTTTCGCCTTCCGTGTCATTTCATCTGCAAATATCGGAAAAATAAACGATAAAAAAGCACATCCGTATGAAAAAATGCAAAGAAATGTTCCATTTTTTAAAAATATTTTTGTTACTTTGCACCAAATACTATAAACTATTAAAAACACTTATGAGAAAAAAGCTGAAATTAGCAGTCGTTGCCCTCTGCTGTTCCACGGTTGCCCTGGCGCAGGAGGCAGACACACTGATGCAGGCCGGAACCATCGACGAGAGCGCCTTCACCTTCACGGAGGCACAGCTGGGCGAAGATGATGACATGTCGCAGAACGTGACCATCCTCAACTCCAACACCAACGTCTATGCCAGCCAGGTGGGCTACCTGTTCTCGCCCGTGAGGTTCAGATACCGCGCCTATAATCAGAAATACAACGACATCTACATCAACGGGGCACCTATGAACGACATGGAGTCGGGCCAGTTCCGCTATTCGCTCGTAGGCGGCATCAACAACATGACCCGCCGATACGACGCAGCGCTCTCCTTCGAGAACAACTCGTTCAGCATGGCCGGCATGGGCGGCAGCAACAACTACGACTTCCGCGCCTCGCACATGGCACAAGGCAGCAAGCTCTCGCTGAGCGCCGCCAACCGCAACTACACGCTCCGCGCCATGTATACCTACGGCTCGGGCGTGAACGAGAAGGGTTGGGCCTGGGCCGCCAGCATCGCCTACCGCTGGGCCAACCGCGGCTATGTGGAGGGCACCTTCTACAACTCGCTCTCCTACTTCTTCGGCGTGGAGAAGCTGCTGGGCCAGCACGCCTTCTCGTTCAGCACCTGGGGCAACCCCACCGAGCGCGCCTCGCAAGGTGCCGCCACCGACGAGAGCTACTGGCTGGCCAACAACTACCAGTATAACCCCTACTGGGGCTATCAGAACGGGCACAAGCGCAACTCGCGCGTGGTGAACGACTTTGCCCCCAGCGTCCTCTTCACCTGGGACTGGGACATCGACGACAACACCAAACTCACCACCACGCTGCACGGCCGCTACAGCATGTACAAGAGCACCAAGCTCAACTACAACAACGCCGACAACCCGCAGCCCGACTACTGGAAAAACCTGCCCAGCAGCTACTTCGACGTGTGGGACGAGACCGACGAGCGCAACCGCACCGACCAGGGCCTGCAGGACTACTGGGCCGCCTGGGCCTACCAGACCGGCGCCAAGGCCAACCGTCAGATCAACTGGGACCGCCTCTACGCCGCCAACGCCAATGCCAACCTGCAGGGTGCCGACGCCATGTACTTCGTGCAGGCCAAGCACAATGACAACCTGAACATCACGCTGGCATCACGCCTGCACAAGGAGTTCTCCAACAACCTGCTGGGCAACATCGGCCTCATGATGGGCGCCAACACCGGCAAGCACTACCAGACCATGGAAGACATGCTGGGCGCCAACATGTATCACAACATCAACACCTACGCCCTGGGCAACTATGCCGAGGGTTCCGACGCCGTGCAGTACGACCTGAACACCGCCGGCGCCGACGGCAAGGGCAAGCAGATCAAGGAAGGCGACAAGTTCGGCTACAACTACAACCTCCTGGCCCGCAAGGTGGTGCTCTGGAGCAACATGGCACAGACACTGGGCAAAGTACACTACAATGTGGCCGGCCGACTGGCCTACGACGGCATGCAGCGCGACGGCAAGATGCGCAACGGTATGTTCGCCGACTACAGCTACGGCAAGAGCAAGACGGCCCACTTCCTGAGCGGCGGTCTCAAGGCCAACGGTACCATTAGCCTGGGCGCCGGCAACACCATCATGGTGGGCGCCGGCTATGAACTGCGCGCACCGCAGATTACCACCGCCTTCGTCTCGCCCGAGATGAACAACAGCTTCGTCGACAACCTGCGCAACGAGCGTATCCTCAGCACCGAGGTGGGCTACCAGTACCAGAACGCCTGGATGCACGCCAACCTCAATGCCTACTACAACCACCTGACCCACGTGACCGAGTGGCAGAACTTCTACTTCGACGACATCAACTCCTTCTCCTACGTGTCGATGACCGGCATGGAGAAAGACTACTACGGTGTGGAACTGGGTATCGACTTCAAGGTGAGCTCCAGCTTCAACATCAAGGCCATCGGTACGGTGAGCGAGGCCAAGAACACCAACAACGCCCGCGTGCGCTACATGAACTCGACCAAGGCCACCTATACCGACGACATCGTGATGAACAAGAACATGCGCGAGTACGGCACACCGCTCACCGTGGGAAGCATCGTGCTGAGCTACCACGCCAACGGCTGGTACATCGACCTGAACGGCAACTACTACGACCGCATCTACCTCTCCTACTCGCCCAGCTACCGCTACCAGGGCACCCTCATCACGATGGGCAATGTGAACAACGACGGCAGCTACATCGTGCCTGAGCAGAGCAAGGGCAAAGGCGGTTTCATGCTCGACGGCTCCATCGGCCGCTCGCTCCGCCTGCGCCACGGCCGCACCCTGAGCATCAACCTCATGGTGACCAACATCCTGAACAACCAGAAGCTGTGCACCGGCGGTTACGAACAGAGCCGCAGCGACTACACCGTGAAGAGCGACGGCACCATGAACAATGTGCGCGCCTACAAGTTCTCGCTCAACCCGAAGAAATACTACGCCTTCGGTGTGAACGGCATGCTCAACCTAACCTACAGATTCTAAAGCCACCTGCATTATGAAAAAGATACAATATATCATCATGACGCTCGCCTGCGTGCTCCTCGCCTCGTGCATGGCCGACGACTATGCAGCACCCGAGACAGACGAGGCTCCCTTCGGCAACAATTATATTGAGGAGACCAACGTAATTACCATCGCGCAGCTCAAGGCCAAATATGCCACCGTCATCGCCAATGACGACATGAAGCAAATCACCGACGACATCCAGATAAAAGGTGTGGTGGTGGGCAACGACATCGAGGGCAATATATACAATGAGGTGTCCATCGACGACGGCACCGGCGCCTTCATCATCTGCATCGCACAGGGCGGACTCTTCGGATACCTGCCCGTGGGACAGGAAATACTCGTAGACCTGCGCGGACTCTACATAGGCGCCTACGGCGGACAGGGCGAGATAGGAACCCCCTACACCAGCGCCTCCGGCTCCACCTACGTGAGCCGCATGAGCCGCAGCATCTGGAACGCACACTTCAAACTGCTCGGCGAGGCGCACCCCGAAAATGTAGTGCCCGTGGAGTTTGACCTCAACAAGGTGAAAGACACGAAATACATGGCTGAGAACTGCGGCCGCCTGATGGTGCTTAGGAACGTGCGCCTCACCGCCGCCACCGGCACCGCCGTCTACGCCCCGAGCGACGGCAGCGTGCAGCTGACCTCTAACTGCGCCAACCGCGCCTTCGACGGCATCGGCAGCGGCGACTTGGTGCTGCGCACCAGCACCTATGCCGACTTTGCCAACAATGTGATGCCCACGGGCAAGATTGATGTGACGGGTGTCTTCACCCGCTACCGCAATACTTGGCAGATTCTGCTTCGCACCCTGAGCGACGTGCAGCCGGCCACCGAATAGGCACCGACCTCCAACAACGAAAAACTTCAAACAATCACAACGAACAACAAAAAAACGACATAAAAATTATGAAAAAGATTTTTTATTCACTCATGGTGCTGACAATGACAGCCCTGACGTTCACCAGTTGCGAGGACGTGCCTGAGCCTTATGCCCTTCCCACTGAGAGCGGCACGAAAGAGGAGGAACCCGCCGCCGACCCCACGGGAGATGGAACTCTTGACAATCCTTTCAACAGTGTTGCTGCCAATGAATATGCCCAACCTTTTGTTGACTCCAATTCACCAAAAGAAGTATATATTAAGGGTATTGTTGTTTCTGTTTCAGAGCAATTCAGTGCTCAATATGGAAACGCTACCTTCTATATTTCCGACAATGGAAAAGAAGCGGGACAATTCTATGTTTTCCGAGCACTATACTTAGGAAATGAAAAATGGGTAGAAGGCAATGAGACCCTGAAACCTGGTGACGAGGTAATTGTCTGCGGAAAAGTAACAAACTATAAGGGTAACACACCCGAAACCGTGCAAGGAACTGCATATATCTACTCGCTCAACGGCAAGACCAGCGGCGGCAGCACACCCAGCACGGGCGGCGGCACGCCCAGCGGCGACGGCACCGAGGCCAGTCCCTACAATGCCGCAGCAGCCAACAAGTATGTGAGCGGTCTGGCAGCCGACACGGAGTCGGACAAGGACATC
>ONMI01000098.1 GCA_900318915.1 uncultured Prevotellaceae bacterium
GAAAAAGTCTCGGCGATAAGTTTGGTGTAGGCCACGATGTCTCCGTTGCGCCATCGGGGGTGGTCGTCGGATGCTCTAAGCCGCGATATGTCGAGCAGCTGGTTGGTCAGTTGCTGCAGTTGCATCCCGTTGCGTAGTATCATTTCAGCGGCATGCCGTGTCTCATCCTCCGATGCGGTCTTTCCCTGTGCTATGTGCTCGCTCAGCCCGTTGATGATAGTGAGTGGAGTGCGGAATTCATGGGTGATTTTCGAGAAGAAGTCGAGCCGCATCTCCTCTATTTCCTTCATAAGGCTGTTGGCGTGATTGCGGGCGAGCAGCAGACGGTATAAAATGAATGCCAGAACGCTGAGGAAAAGTACAATGAGGGCGAAAGAAACGCTTAAATAGATGAGGCGGCGTCGTTGTGTCGTATTTTTATGGTTGAGCAGGGCGTTTTTCTCATTCAGTTCCTGTGCCATGAAGATGGAGTGGAACTGGTTGAGCTGCGAGGCCGACTCTTCCTTGTAGAGAGAGTCAGACAGTTCGGTGTAGCGCTGAAGACTGCTGAGGGCTTCGGAAGGGTTTGTCCCCGCCAGTGCCTGGGAGAGCCCTTTCTGCGCATTCTTTTCCTGAAGCGGAAAATCAGATTGCTGCGACAGGCTGATGGCCTCTCTAAATTCTGCTGCGGCAAGTTCTTTTTTACCCTGGCTGAGGAAAATATCTCCAAGCTGGTTGTGGCAGACGGTTTGAGAGTAGAGGTTGCCGTGCCGTTTCAGTACGAGCAGAGCCTTTTCAATGGAATCCTGGGCTTCACTTATTTTGTCCATTTTGATGAGCACGCTGGCCATTTGCGACTGCCTTATGGCCATCTTCTCGTCTCTGTGTCCTTTCTCATCGAGCTGGTAGGCCATTTTCGCATATTTGAGCGCCTCGGTCAGTCGGTCAAGATTAAGGTATATCTCTGATGCTGTTCCGTAACGGATGGCCAGACGGTCTTCACGGTTCAGCGTCTGCTCTATTTCGATGGATTTGGTGATGAAATGCTCTGCGGCTTCATATTGGCGTGTTGCCAGATAGAGACAAGCCAGATTGTTGGTCGAAGAACTGATGTTTTCAGGATTGCCGCTCTTCATGTCATATTCATAACATTCCTTTTGGGCGGAGAGCGCTTCATAGAATCTGCCAAGGCGCTGGCACAGCACACTGGATATATTGAGCACGTCGGCATACTCTTCCTCGCAAAGTCCTGGCTTGTATATGGAGATGGCTCTCTTGCAGAAAGAGAGCGCCGAATCGTTGTTGTTGCACACCATATAGTGATTGGCCATGGATTTGAGTATGATGAAATCCATGGTCTTATCGCTTTTGTCGAAGCGGTAGAGGCTGTCGGTCTCGTCTTTTTCTTTCATTTGTTGGCACAATTGATTGGCCAACTTGGCTTTTTCCTGTCCCTTTGCTGAAGCATATCGGTCATAGAGCAGGCGGATGCTGTCTTGCGCTATGGCGATGCACGACGTAGAGAAAAGCAATAATGATAGAAGAAGTCTTGCCATGTGGTAGTTTTAATAAGTGGGATAACGATGAAAGGCCGGCAAAATATCTTTGCCGGCCTTTCACTTTATGCGTCGATATTGGCGTAGGTGGCATTCCGTTCAATAAACTCGCGCCTGGGCTCTACGTTGTCGCCCATGAGCATGGAGAATATTTCATCGGCCTCCGCCGCATTTTCGATGGTCACTTGTTTCAAAAGACGTGTCTGCGGGTTCATGGTGGTGTCCCACAACTGTTCGGGATTCATCTCGCCCAGACCTTTGTAACGCTGTGTCTGAATGGTGTTTCCTTCCACACCGTCGCCGTATTTGTCGAGGAAAGCCTGCCTTTGCTGGTCGGTGTAGCAATACTCTTTCACCTTGTTCTTGTATGTGCAGAGATAGAGCGGGGGCGTGGCAATGTAGAGATGACCTTCCTGTATAACACGGGGCATGAAACGGTAGAAAAGCGTCATGATGAGGGTGTCGATGTGCGAACCATCGACATCGGCATCGGTCATGATGATAATCTTGTCGTAGCGCAGCTTGTCGATGTTGGCCTCTTTGTCGTCTTCGCCTTCCACACCGAACCTTACACCGATGCTCTGGATGATGTTCATGACCGACTCGCTCTCGAACACCTTGTGCCACATCACTTTTTCCACATTCAGAATCTTGCCCCTCAACGGCAGAATGGCCTGTGTGTAGCGGTCGCGGCCTTGCTTGGCTTGGGGTCTTTGTTGGAACAGTCGGCCAACTTTCCGGGCAGTCCGCCACCCGACATCACACTCTTGCGCTGTACGCTCTCGCGGGCCTTGCGGGCTGCTATGCGTGCTGTGGCGGCCAGCACTACCTTGTCGCATATCTGGCGCGCCTCCTTGGGGTGCTCTTCCAGATAGTTGCTCAGTGCTTCACCCACAGCCTGCTGCACGGCTCCCGACACTTCGCTGTTGCCTAGCTTGGTCTTGGTCTGGCCTTCAAACTGGGGCTCGGCCACTTTGATGGATATGACAGCCGTGAGACCTTCTCTGAAGTCTTCGCTGGCTATCTCTACCTTTGCCTTCTCTATCTGCTTGGAGATGGCGGGGTCGTTGTCGGCATACTTCTTGAGTGTACGGGTCAGAGCCATGCGGAAACCCATCAGGTGGGTGTGTACATCACGGCCACTTCAATAGGAACGCCCTGCTTTTCTGTTTTCAGGTAGATTACATCGTCGAAGAGGTGTGAGCGGTGGCGGTCTATGTATCTTACAAACTCTTTCAGACCTTCTTTGGCGTGGAACACCTCTTCTTTCAGCTTGCCGTCCTCATCGGGGCGCTCGTCGCGAAGCGTGATGGTGATGCCGGCGTTCAGATAGGCCAGCTCGCGCATTCTGCGGGCGATGATGTCCCACTGATAGACAGTGGTGGTGAAAATAGTGGGGTCGGGCCAAAATTGCTGACGGGTTCCCCGCTTGTCGGTCTCGCCCACTACCTTGACAGGATAGAGGGGTTTGCCTTTCTCGTATTCCTGCTGGTAAATCTTGCCGTCGCGGAACACTTGTGAGAGCATGTGGGCGGAGAGAGCATTGACACAGCTCACACCCACACCGTGCAGTCCGCCGCTCACTTTGTAGGAGCCTTTGTCGAATTTTCCGCCTGCGTGCAGCACGGTCATGACTACCTCCAGTGCTGATTTGTGCAATTTCTTGTGCTCGTCGACGGGGATGCCTCGCCCGTTGTCGAGCACCGTGATGGAGTTGTCCTTATTGATGGTCACCTCTATATGGGTACAGAAGCCTGCCATGGCCTCATCGATAGAGTTGTCGACAGTCTCGTTTACAAGGTGATGGAGACCTTTCTCACTGATGTCGCCAATATACATGGCGGGACGTTTGCGCACGGCCTCGAGACCTTCGAGCACCTGTATGTTGTTGGCTGAATAATTGCTTTCGTTCTGGTATGAATCTTGCATTTTGGTGTAGTCGTATATTAACGTGCAAAATTACTAAAAAAAACGCAAATGCCGAAATATTTTAGGGTGTTTTCACATGTTGTCTTGCGCGTTTTTCCTTATGGCGAAGAGTGCCTGTGCCTAAGTGGCTCCGGCGTGATTGGCGGGGGTAAAAACAATAAGGGCCACGACAAATGTCGCAGCCCTCAATCTTATGATAGTTGTATGGTTGGTTCTTATGCCAGCTTGGCAATGTGCTTGCACAGACCCGATTTCAGGTTGGAGGCCTTGTTCTTGTGGATGATTTTGGTCTTGGCCAACTTGTCGAGCATCTTCTGTACGGTGGGGTACATCTTCAGCGCTTCCTCTTTGTCGGTGATAGCGCGCAGTTTACGAACGGCATTACGCATGGTCTTGGCGTAATATCTGTTGTGCAGGGTCTTCTTCTTGTCCTGACGGATTCTCTTAAGTGATGATTTGTGATTTGCCATCTTATTTCTTATCTTTGTATTTCTTGTAGTCCCTAGCAGAGTCGAACTGCTCTTTAGAGAATGAAAATCTCTCGTCCTAACCGATAGACGAAGGGACCATCGACTTAATTTGCGGATGCAAAGGTAATGCTTTTTACAATTCTGGCCAAATATTTTTAGTTATTTTTTCATTTTAGTGCATGTTTTCTTCACCTAAAGGTCTGAAATGTGCGCTTTTTGCCTATTATTCACTGGATGAGGTGTTTTTTGAGCACGTTTTCTCTCGTAGCCGATAGCTTATTTCATTATTATTTTGTAAGTTTGCAGCATGTTGACTAAAAGCAGGGCAATCGTGCTGCGCACTGTGCGCTATGGCGACAAGCGGATGATGGTGGATATGCTCACCGAGCAGTATGGCAGACTTTCGTTTTCCACGACCATCGGCTCGTCGGCACGTTCGCGTCAGAAGAAGTTGCTGTTTCAGCCGCTGTCTATCCTTGAGGTGGTTTTCGACTACCGCCAGTCGCAACAAGTGCAGCGTCTGGGCGAAGCTCGTATCTGGTGGCCGTCGGTTTCGCTCCATTTCGACTCTTACAAGATGTCGCTGGTATTTTTTCTTTCAGAATTTCTCTATTATGTCACCCGCGACGAGCAGGAGAATGTACCGCTCTTTGAGTATATAGTGAGCAGCTTGGCATGGTTGGACAGTGTGGACTGCTCTTTCTCCAATTTTCATCTGGTTTTTATGATGCAGTTGTCACGGTATGTGGGTTTCTTGCCCAATCTTGACAATTATACCGAGGGCGACTGCTTCGACCTGGAGGAGGGCAGCTTTTGTCATGCCGCACCCTACCACGGCAATTATCTAGAGCCTACTGAGGCGGCCCGCATAGCCCTGCTTATGCGTCTGCGCTATGAAACAATGCACCTCTGTGCCATGTCGCGCCGGGAGCGCAATCGATGCACAGAGGTGATTGTGTCGTTCTACCGGCTTCATGTGCCGGGGTTTGCTGAGATGAAGTCGCTTGCTGTGGTGCAGGACTTGTTTGTCTGAGTGCTTAGGCGAGCAGCTTCTTCACGATGGTGGAAATGGCGCGTCCGTCGGCGCAGCCGGCCATGGCCTTTGAGGCCAGTCCCATCACCTTTCCCATGTCTTTCATCGTGGTGGCGCCTGTCTCGGCTATGATCTCCTTGACCTTGGCCTCGATCTCTTCTTCCGTGAGGGCTTTGGGCAGATACTCCTCGATGACGGCCACTTGCGCCAGCTCGGCGTCGGCAAGGTCTTGCCGGTTCTGCTGGGCGAACGTGGCGGCCGACTCCTTGCCTTGCTTGGCCAGTTTCTGGATAATCTTCAGGGCGTCGGCATCGGTCAGCGTGTCGTTGGCACCGGGTGCGGTCTTGGCCTCAAGAAAGACTTTCTTGATGTTGCGCAGTGTCTCGAGCCGTACCTTGTCGCGAGCTTTCATCGCGGCCTTTATATCCTCGCTTATCTGTTCGAACAATGCCATATGCGTGTTGTGTTGTTAGCCGAAATTGATGGTTCCGCCCATATTGTTCTTCTCTTCGTTTTCCTTCTCCTGACGAACACCGGCCGACAGTTTTTGGATCTCATCCTTCTGGGCACGGGTGCGCTTGTAGGTGGGGATGTTCTCCACCTGGATGATGAGTTCCTCGTTGTCGAGGTCTTCCGGGCGGAAAAGGTAGATTTTGGGCTCCTTTTTCTGGGCGCTTTCTCCGCTGGAGCCATAGTAGTGGGTGCGGCGGGTGTCGTTCATCTCCTGTTTCTCCTCATAGGCAGCCTGCTCCTCGATAGTGCGCTTCTTGATGCGCTCGGTCATGGGACCATGTACGCTGTCGATGCCGAAACCGGTGGCCAGGATGGTGACCTTGATTTTCTCACCGAGTTCGGGGTCGAGGGCCAGACCCCATTTAATCTCGAAATCGTTGTCGAACTTCTCCATGAAGTCGTTCACGTCGTTCATCTCGTCCATCATCAGTCCGCTGTCGGGGTTGTCGCTGGCGAAGGAGATGTTGAGCAGAATCTTTTTGGAGTTGAACACATTGTTGTCGTTGAGCAGCGGTGAGTTGAGGGCATCTTCGATGGCCTTCTTCACACGTCCCTCACCTTCGCCGTAGCCGGTGCTCATGATGGCCACGCCACCGTCTTTCAACACTGTCTTCACATCGTTGAAGTCGAGGTTGATGAGTCCGTGCACGGTGATGATTTCAGAGATACTCTTGGCGGCGATACTCAAGGTGTCGTCGGCTTTTTTGAAGGCGTTGAGCACCGAGCAGTCGGAATAGATCTCACGCAGGCGCTCATTGTTGATCACAAGCAGCGCGTCAACATGCTTGGCCATCTCCTCCACACCGTCGAGGGCCTGGTCTATTTTCTTGGTTCCCTCAAACTTGAAGGGAATGGTGACGATACCCACGGTAAGGATGCCCAGCTCTTTCGACACCCTTGCAATGACGGGAGCCGCACCAGTGCCGGTGCCGCCGCCCATGCCGGCGGTGATGAAGGCCATCTTGGTGCCGTCGTCGAGCAGTTTGCGCAGGTCTTCGCAGCTTTCCTCTGCGGCTTCTCTTGCTTTTTCGGGCTTGTTGCCGGCGCCGAGACCCTCTTTGCCCAATTGCTGTCTTACGGGAACGGGAGAGTCGCTGAGTGCCTGTTTGTCGGTGTTGCAGAGTACGAACGAGACATCATGAATGCCTTCGCGGTACATGTGGTTCACGGCATTGCCGCCACCGCCGCCTACACCGATCACCTTGATGATGCTGTGCTCTTTCTCGAGGACCTCGAAGTCGAGAGTCTCAGGATATTGGTTTTTTTTCTTATCTTTTTCGCCCATGGTGAATATATCTTTATAATATTATCTATAATGTTGTAGCAATGTTATTTCTCTTCTTCTTCCTCTGCCGAGATAATGGAGTTGGCAAAGTCGCCGATTGATTTTCTCCATTTTTCAAATATGGTGCCACGCTTGGGCTTGTCTTTCTTGTTGCTCAGTTCCTCCCGAATGCGTGCGCTCATGGCTCTCTCTTCGTCTTCGATACGTTTGCGTTCCTGCTCAATCTTGGCCCTTTCATCAGGCTTGAGAATGGTTCCCGGCTTGGGGGTGGAACCAGTGGGGGCGGGTTTGGGCTCTGCAGGCTGTGCGGCCGGGGTGGGAGTCTCGAAGAGTCCACCAGTGCTGGCGGGCTTGATGGGGGTGGCGCAGTTCATGTCGCCTTTGGCCAGCAGACCGAGAGCGGTGTTCATGAAGCAGTCTTTCAGCTCGATGTCGCTCTTCTCGGTGGTGATTTTCTGTTTCACTGAGGTGGCCACTCTGATCTTCTTGATGCCGGTGAACTCACTGAAGGCACGTTTGATGTTCTTCATGTTGGCACCGCCTCCGGTAAGTACGATGCCGCCCAGGAGATGGGTCTTGTAATCGTCGGGCACCTGGTTCCAGGCATTGGCGATGATTTCTTTCAGACGGGCCTCCACACAGTAGAGGAATTCTTCCTGTTTGATTTCGCCATTCTCGGTCTTGATGGTTTTCTCGCGGTCTATCTCGGCTGTGTCGGTGAAAGCCGAACCAAGGCTCAGTTTCAGTTTCTCAGCCTCGTCTTCCTCCATCTGGAAGGAAGTGAGGTCTTTGGTGATGTTGTTGCCGCCGAGGGGGATGACGGTGAGCTGACGCAGGATGTTGCGGTAGTAGACGGCCACGGTGGTGGTGTCGCCACCCAGGTCCACGAGCATGCATCCGGTGCGTTTCTCCGAGTCGGTGAGTACGCTGTCGGCCAGCGCCACCGGAGCCAGATAGAGTTCGGCGATGCCGATGCCGGCGTTCTCGAAGCAGAGGTTCAGGTTGCGGTAGAAGCTCTTGCGGCACAGAATGTTGAGGAAGTTGCCTTCCAGGCGGTTGCTCTGCACACCGGCGGGGTCGATGGTGTACTGTGCGCCCACCTTGTATTCCTGTGTGGCGGCATCCAGGATTTCCTGCTCAGGATAGGTCATGCTCCGGTTCTGGTCCATCATGCCGTTGATGATGTCCTGTGAGATGAGGGTGTCGTCTTGTAATTCTTTCACAATCACGTTGAGCACACTGTGGATGGACTGTCCGCCCACTCCCACGTACACATGCTCAATGCCCGATTTCAGGGCCGATTTCAGTTTCTTCATCACGGTCGACAAGCATTGTGTGGTCTTGTCGATGTTGTAGACCACGCCCTTGCGGATGCAAGAGGTGGAGTCTTCTCTCACGACAGCAAGGACATTGATGCTGCCGTCACTGTTTTTCTTTCCGGCGATGCCGGTGATGTTGGTAGAGCCTAATTCGATGGCTGCAATGAATTCTTTTGCCATATGTTACAAATATCTGTATTTTTAAGTCGGAATGGTTGTTTTCTGATGTCTCTTTCTGCAAATGATCTGGTTGTCGAATTCCAGGTTGATGTAGTCGTATTTGTTCCATCCTGACAGGTTGAGCCCGTAACGGTAGAACTTGTCGAGCCGGCTGAGTTTCCTGTCGAGGAATTCGTTTACATTTTTCACACGTTTCACCGAGTCAGCGCTTTCAGGCAGCTGTCCCAAACAGACCACATGGTCGCCTATGCGTGGTACTATTTCTATGCTCTTGTCGTTGAGCACGTTGATCTGCTCTATCTGGTTGTTCCAGAATTCGTGGTTTATCATGTATTGTCCCACGATGGAGAGGTAGTCGCGTGCGAAAGTCTTGCTGATGTGCCCGGTTGCCACGATTAGGTCGGATGTGTAGTGCTCGTTCGACATTTCGTTGCCCGAGGCGTCGAGGTAATTGTCTCGTCCGCTGTCGCTTTTCACGCGTATCACGGGCAGGCGCTGCATCACGTTGATACCGACGAATCCGTGGGGCGTCTTGTGGCATTCCACATCGTAGATGAGCGAGCTCTTTTTCAGGACGTTCTCAATGTCTCTGGGGTTGATGTCGTTGAGCGTCTGTCCTTTAGGATACACTTTGTTGCGTGTGAGTATATTCTTAACCTCTTTTGCGCTGAGAAATCCGCATTTGCTCTGGTCGGAGATGGTGATGCCTACCTCTTTGCATGTTATGTCGGTCTGGTCGGGGGTGTTCAGATGCCCCATGGCTACGGCAAGATAGGCCATCAGTCCCAGATCGGCCACGACAAGCAGGGCCTTCTTCCAGTTGATGCGTATTTTTTTCATTTCTTCTCCAGCAGTTGTGCTATTTCTTTGGCTTTGTTGTCCAGGTCGCCGGCGCCGAGCAGTATCAGCACGTCGAAGTCGCGTTTCTCCACGTAGTCAAGCACGTGGTCGGTGGCTATCATCTCCTTCTCCACCTTATCAGCCAGATTGTCGTAGATGAGGCGTGAGGTGACACCGGGTATGGGTTCCTCGCGGGCGGGGTAGATGTCGGTGAGCACCACCTCGTCGAGCTGGCTCAGACTCTCTGCGAAGTCTTTGTAGAAGTCGCGTGTGCGGGTGTACAGATGCGGCTGGAAGATGGCGGTGATGTGCCGGTTGGGATACAGGGTGCGTATGCTCTTGGCGCTCTGGTAGATCTCCTTCGGATGGTGCGCATAGTCGCTGATGAGCACATGGCGGTCGTCCTTCAGGATGTAGTCGAAGCG
>ONMI01000046.1 GCA_900318915.1 uncultured Prevotellaceae bacterium
GTAAGTTGAAGAGGGAGTATAGCGGGCTATACGACCGATGAGACTTGACGCTATGCACCGAATAAAAACAAAAAGCGACCGAAACAAATTCTATGGAATGCTGCCTTTAATATCAAACAGAATTAATAGAACACACCTTTAATTTAAGAAACTTGGCCGTGTAGCCTTTGGGGCTGGCCGCAACTTCCTCGGGGGTGCCGGTGCTGAGTATCTGACCGCCGTTGCGGCCGCCTTCGGGACCCATGTCGATGATGTGGTCGGCCAATTTTATCACATCGAGATTGTGCTCGATGATGAGCACCGTGTTGCCGCGGTCCACAAGGCGCTGCAGCACGTTCATCAGAATACGGATGTCCTCAAAATGAAGACCCGTGGTGGGCTCGTCGAGTATGTAGAAGGTCTTGCCGGTGTCGCGCTTCGACAGCTCGGTGGCCAGTTTCACGCGCTGGCTCTCGCCGCCCGAGAGGGTGGTCGACGATTGCCCCAGCTTGATATACCCTAATCCTACATCCTGCAGCGTCTTGATTTTCTGCAGGATGTTGGGCACATTCTCAAAAAACTCCACCGCCTGGTTGATGGTCATGTCGAGCACATCGGCTATCGACTTGCCTTTGAAACGCACCTCGAGGGTCTCGCGGTTATAGCGCTTGCCGCGGCACACCTCGCAGGGCACCATCACGTCGGGCAGGAAGTTCATCTCCACCGTCTTGTAGCCGTTGCCGCCACAAGCCTCGCAACGGCCGCCTTTCACGTTGAAGGAGAAACGACCGGGCTTGTAGCCGCGTATCTTGGCTTCCGGCAGACCGACGAAGAGGGAGCGGATGTCGTTGAACACGCCGGTGTAGGTGGCGGGATTGGAGCGGGGCGTGCGACCGATGGGGGCCTGGTCTACGTTCACCACTTTGTCGATGTGCTCGATGCCTTCTATGCTGTCGTAGGGTAGGGGGGCTTTCAGCGAACGGTAGAAGTGCTGTGAGAGAATGGGGTGGAGGGTCTCGTTGATAAGGGTCGACTTGCCGGAGCCGCTCACACCGGTCACCACGATGAGGCAGCCCAGCGGGAAGGTGGCATCGATGTGCTTAAGGTTGTTGCCCGTGGCGCCGTGTATCACAATCTGTTTGCCGTTGCCAGTGCGCCGTTGCGCAGGCAGTTCGATGCTGCGCAGCCCGTTCAGGTAGTCGCTCGTCAGGGTGCGCTCTTTCAGCATGTCGGAGGGCAGACCCTGAAACACCACACGGCCGCCCTTGCGGCCGGCAGCGGGACCGATGTCGACGATGTAGTCGCTGGCACGCATCATGTCCTCGTCGTGTTCCACCACAATCACGGTGTTGCCCAGGTCGCGCAACTCTTTCAGACTGGCAATGAGTCGCTCGTTGTCGCGCTGGTGAAGACCGATGCTGGGCTCGTCGAGAATGTAGAGCACGTTCACCAGCTGTGAGCCTATCTGGGTGGCCAGACGGATGCGCTGGCTCTCGCCGCCGGAGAGCGAGGCCGACTGACGGTTCAGCGACAGGTAGTCTAAACCTACTTCAAGGAGAAAGTTCAGACGGGTCCTGATTTCTTTCAGAATCTCTGTGGCAATGGCTTTCTCCTTGGGCTCCAGATGCTGTTCGGCCTCGTTCAGCCATTCCAGCAGCTGAGCGGTGTCCAGGTCGGCGGCTTCGGAGATGTTCTTGTCCCAGATACGGTAGGAGAGCGACTCGCGGTTCAGGCGCATGCCCTTGCACTCAGGGCAGGTGCAGGTGGCACGAAACTGGTCGGCCCACTTCTGACCGCTCGCGCTCTCGTCGTTCTCCATTACCTGCCGCAGGTATTTGATGATGCCGTAGTAGTCGGTGAAGTAGTCGGTTGAGGTGTGAACCAGTTCCTTGGCGATGCGCAGCTTGCCCAGCGAACCGTAGAGTATCTCGTTCATCACATCGTCGGGGATGTCCTGCAGGGGGGTCTTCAGGGTCAGGCCCTGCGCCTGCAGAATGGCGTCTATCTGCCAGAATATCATCTGGTTCTTGTATTTGCCTAATGGAAGAATGCCGCCGTCGTGTATCGAGAGATGCTTGTCGGGCATCACTTTCTCCATGTCGATGTCGTTGATGTAGCCCAGACCCTTGCAGCGCGGACAGGCTCCTTCGGGCGAGTTGAACGAGAAGCGGTTGGGAGCCGGGTCGGCGTAGGAAATGCCGGTGGTGGGGCACATCAGACGCTTGGAGAAGTTCTTCACACTGCCGTCGTCAGCGTCTAAAATCATCACCACACCGTCGCCCTGACGCATGGCGCGTTCCAGCGTACGGCGCAGGCGCTCGTCGTCCTTCCCACGCACACGCAGCTTGTCCACCACCACTTCTATGTTGTGGTTCTTGTAGCGGTCCACCTTCATGCCGCGGGTCATCTCCTGTATCTCTCCGTCGATGCGGATGTGAAGGTAGCCCTTGCGGCGCATGCTCTCAAATAGCTCGCGGTAGTGGCCCTTGCGTTGCCTTACCAGGGGGGCCAAGATGTAGATGCGGTGACCGTCGTACTCGCTGAGTATCATGCTGAGCACTTTCTCCTCGGTATACTTCACCATCTTTTCGCCGGTCATGTAGCTGTAGGCGGTGCCGGCACGTGCGTAGAGCAGACGCAGATAGTCGTATATCTCGGTTGTGGTGCCCACCGTGGAGCGGGGGTTCTTGTTGGTCGTCTTCTGCTCTATGCTGATAACAGGGCTCAGACCTGTTATCTTGTCCACATCGGGACGCTCCATGCCGCCCAGGAAGTTGCGGGCATAGGCAGAGAAGGTTTCTATGTAGCGGCGCTGCCCCTCGGCGTAGATGGTGTCGAAGGCCAGCGACGATTTGCCTGAGCCGCTCACACCGGTCACCACCGTGAGGCTGTCGCGGGGTATGGTCACATTGATGTCTTTGAGGTTGTGCACACGCGCACCCCATACTTTTATCTCTCCGTCTTCTCGTTGCATTTAGTCGGGTTGGCTTACTTTATTCGGTGGGGGTGCTGTCCTCTCTCTCTGTGAAGCCGCGCAGCAGGTTCACATCGCGGCGTATGTTGTACTTGCGGCCGTCGGCGCCCTTCGCCGTCACATGCACGAAGTAGACGCCTTGCTTCACGGGGGTGCCGTGGAAGGTGCCGTCCCAGCCCCCGGCGGGGTCGTCCCACTCATAGAGCTTCTGACCCCAGCGGTTGTAAATCACGGCGTGAAACTCCACCAGACTCTGGTAGCCTTCCTTGGCTTTGTAGACATCGTTTATATCGTCATTGTTGGGCGAGAAGGCGTTGGGCATTTCGAGCTTGCTCTCGCTGATGGTCACACGCAGGGGGTCGGCATCCGCCCAGTATTCGTCGGTGTAGCAGATGGAGTCGTTGCCCTGGGTGAAGATGGCGTAGAGCTGCACACGGTGCGAGCCGGCTCGGGTGAAGGTCACTTGGGTGTCTTCCTCATAGCGCACCAGATAGGGCTCAAGTTCTCCCTCCAGGGTGAAACGCCATTCATAGTAGGTGGTCCAGCCTTCGGTCCACTCGGCGTTGGCCTCGAAAAGGGCCTCGAGAGGGGCAGAGCCGGAATATTCGGTGCCGGTCTCTGTGGTGCCGTCGCTTTTCGTGAAGGTGGCAAGGGGATTGATGGTGGGATATGGGTCCTGGGCTGTCAGGGTGGTGGCGCAGAGGCTGAGAAAACCCACCGCAAGACAGATGGTTTTAAGATATTGCATTTTCATCGCTTGTTGTATTTCATGCCAAGATTGTACATAATGAATCCGTAAATGTCGGCCTGCTCCTCGAGCACCTTGCTCATGGGTTTGCCACCGCCGTGGCCGGCCTTGCTGTCGATGCGGATGAGCACCGGTGCCTTGCCGCTGTGACACTCCTGAAGCGTGGCGGCAAACTTGAACGAGTGGGCGGGAACCACACGGTCATCGTGGTCAGCGGTGGTCACCAGGGTGGCGGGATAGCTCGTGCCGGGCTTCAGGTTGTGAAGGGGTGAGTAGCCTTTCAGATACTCAAACATCTCCTTGCTGTCGGCGCTCGTGCCGTAGTCGGAAGCCCAGTTCCAGCCGATGGTGAACTTGTGGTAGCGCAGCATGTCCATCACGCCTACACGGGGTACGGCAACCTTGAAGAGGTCAGGACGCTGCGTCATGCAGGCGCCAACGAGCAGTCCGCCGTTCGAGCCGCCCACAATGGCTATCTGCTCCTTGGTGGTGTAGCCGTTGGCGATGAGCCATTCGGCGGCGCCAATGAAGTCGTCAAACACATTTTGCTTCTTCATCTTCGTGCCGGCCAGATGCCACTCCTCGCCATACTCCGAGCCGCCGCGCAGGTTCACCTCCACATAGATGCCGCCGCTCTCCAGGAAAGGAATGCGGGTGGCGGAGAAAGAGGGCGACAGGCCGATGTTGAAACCGCCGTAGCCGTAGAGGTAGAGGGGAGCGGGCTGCTGTTTGCTAAAGGTGGACTTCAGGGCCGTGACGAACATGGGAACACGGGTGCCGTCCTTGCTGGCGAAGAAAATCTGGCGTGTCTCGTAGTCGGAGGGAGTGAAGTGGGCCTTCGGGGCGGAGTAGAGGGTGCTCTTACCGCTCTGAAGGTCGCAGCGGTAGATGGTGCCGGGGGTGGTGTACGAGGTGAAGGCGTAGAAACACTCGGGACGGTCTTTCTCGCCGCTGAAACCGGCGGTGCCCACACCGGGCAACTGCACCTCATGCTCTCTGCGGCCCTGCAGGTCGTAGATGTAGGCGTGGGTGGTGGCGTCTTTGCTGTAGGTGAGCACAAGGTGGCCGCCGGCCATCACGGTGCTTTCCAGCACATCCGTGCTCTCAGCCACCAGCTCTTGCCAGTCGTAGATGCCGGGCTTGTCTATCCGGCAGGTCATCAGCCTGCCTTTAGGGGCACCGTAGTTGGTCTGGATGTACAGGGTGTTGTCCTTTATCTCAACCACGTCGTAGAGATAATCCATGTCGCTGGTCATCTGGATAAACTGCGAGCCTTTCTTGCGCAAGTCTCTCACAAAGAGGTTGTTGCCGGCGCCGGCACCGCTCTCCGTGAGCAGCATCACCGTCTCCTCGCGGTTCACCCACGTGGTGTAGAACCGCTGCGGATAGGCGGGGTTCTGGTAGAACAGCTCATCGGCGCTCTGGGGCGTGCCTATCTTGTGGTAGTATATCTTGTGGCCCTCGTTCTTGTTGCTGTACTCGCGGCCGTCGGCCGAGGAGTCGTAGGCGCTGTAGTAGAAACCGTCGCCACACCAGGCGGCACCGGAGAACTTGGCCCACTGGATGTGGTCGGAGAGCAACTGCCGGGTGGCCACGTCCATCACATAGAATTCCTGCCAGTCGCTGCCGCTGCGTGATATGCTGTAGGCCATGTACTTGCCGTTATGGCTGAAGTAGATGCCGGTGAGCGCCACCGTGCCGTCGGTGCTCAACTGGTTGGGGTCGAGCATCACACGGGCCTCGCCGCCGGGCTGGTCGCACTCGTACAGCACGCTCTGGTTCTGCAGACCGTCGTTCTTGTAGAAGTACCACTTGCCGTTGCGGTGGAAGGGAATACCTTCCTTGCCATAGTTCGACACTTCCTTCAGACGCTTGAGCAGCTTGCTGCGGAAGGGGATGCGCTTCAGATAGGCATCGGTCACGGCGTTCTCGGCCTTCACCCAGGCGGCAGTGGCCTCGCTGGTGTCGTTCTCCAGCCAACGGTAGGGGTCGGCCACTTGGGTGCCGAAGTAGGTGTCTACGGTGCCGTCCTTAGGAGTGGACGGGTATTTTATCTGTTGGGCGTTCAATAGGGTGGGGAGGGCCATAAGGGCGAGAATTATGTTTTTTTTGTACATGTTGGTGCTTTCTCTTGTGGATTATCCTACAAAAATACGGCTTTTTCCGCTATATGCCAAAAAACAAGTGCTTTTTAACCCTCTTTTAGTCAAATCGTACTATTTTCGTACCGCTTTTCTTGCTTTTTCTCTTTTCACCCCGTATCTTTGCAGCCGTAACACCAATATCTATCGCTATGTACAGAGGTAAATATATTTGCAAGACTTTAAAAGAGGTGAGGCGCAAGATAGCCAGAGCCAACGACATCGTTTATGAGCCCACCGAATGCCGCCATGAGGGCGACTGTTTGGGCACCTGCCCCAAATGCGAGGCTGAGGTGCGCTACCTGGAACAGCAGCTCGACCTCCGGAGGTCGCTGGGCAAGGCGGTAAGCCTCGTGGGCATCAGTGTGGGCATCACCGCCGTTTCCTCCTGTTCTTTGGTCCGGCCCCTCAATCCCACGGCGGGCGATGTGATGCCGCCGCCCGACACCATTGAGGAGGTGGCCGGCATTCCGCCGGCACCGGACCTCCAGCCAGCGCAGGTGGAGGAAGGCGATACGGTGAATGAGGAGGCGCTCAACTCGCTCGTGGTGCCCACCGACTCCCTGGAGGCTAACATTTTCTTCGGTGATGTGCAGGAGGTGCAGCCTGCCTTCCCGGGTGGAAACGGGGCGTTGAGAGATTATCTCAGTCGGAATATCGTCTATCCGGAACAGGCCCGCAAAGACAGCGTCGAAGGGCGCGTCGTCGTCTCTTTCGTCATTGAGAAAGACGGCTCTATTACGAAGCCTGCCGTCGTCCGCTCGTTGCACCCCTTGCTCGACGCGGAGGCGCTGCGCGTGGTGGCTGCCATGCCCAAGTGGAGCCCCGGCATGACCATGGGGAAGCAGGTTGCTGTGAAATACAACCTGCCCGTCACTTTCAAGCTGGATGACTGATTAATAGGATGACTGATTAGCATGAATCAGAAGACTAAAACGCTGCAAACGGCGCCTTTCATTGCCGTCGCCCGCCACCGGTTGGCGGTCGACGGCGAGGGGGTGACCACACTCGCGGCTTTCCACGGCTGCCCGCTGCGCTGCAAGTATTGCCTCAACGAGGCGTGCCTGCGCCCCGATGGGGTGTGGCGAACGCTCTCCACGCAGCAGTTGCTCGAGCAGGTCAGGGTCGACAGCCTCTATTTCCTCGCCACTCGCGGAGGGGTTACCTTCGGGGGCGGCGAGCCTTGTCTGCGCAGTGCCTTCATCGAGGAGTTCTGCTCCATGATGGACCCACGATGGCGCATCACCCTCGAGACCAGCCTCAATGTGGACCGCAGTCACATCGACCGTCTCCTGCCGCATGTGGATGAGTGGATAGTGGATGTGAAAGACACCGACCCCGCTATTTACAAAGCCTATACCGGACGATCACGCGACCGGGCCGCCGACAATCTGCAGTATCTGCTCTCCATGCCGGGCATGCCGGAGAAAATGATGCTCCGCCTCCCTCTTATCCCTGATTTCAATACACCGGAGCAGGTGGCACAAAGCCGCACCCGCCTGCAGGCACTGGGGGCGCTCCGCTTCGATGAGTTTACTTATATAGTGAGGTGAGGGCCTTCCCTTTATCTTCCTTTTAACTTCCCTTTACCTCCCCAACAAATGTCCCTTTAACTTCCCTTTAACTTCCCTTTCCAAATTGAAGCGAAAGCGAAACTTAAAAGTATTTATAATAAAACCCCGTTTCCTCCGTTTATCTTATGGATAAA
The DNA here is from genome assembly GCA_900318915.1 of uncultured Prevotellaceae bacterium. Classification (GTDB taxonomy): domain Bacteria; phylum Bacteroidota; class Bacteroidia; order Bacteroidales; family Bacteroidaceae; genus Prevotella. Next base: position 7,551 of record ONMI01000046.1, read on the forward strand.
AATGAAAAAGGAAAACACAGGGAGCTATTCACATGTCTTGAAGTACACCGGTCTCTTCGGCGGAGTACAGGGATTGAGCATTCTGGTGGGTATCGTGCGCAACAAGCTCGTGGCCATGATTCTCGGACCGGAGGGCATGGGTCTCATTTCTCTTTTCAACTCCACCATCAACCTGCTTTCCAATTCCACCAACCTCGGTATCTCCATGAGCGCCGTGCGCAATATCTCCGAAGTCTACGACAGCGGAGACCACCAGCGTATGTGCCACGTCATCAAGATGATAAGGTCGTGGAGCCTGCTCACAGCCCTCATCGGCGTGCTGCTCTGCATCGTGCTCAGCCCACTCCTCGACAAGTGGACGTTCGGATGGGGTGACCACACACTCCACTTCGTGCTCCTGTCGCCCATCGTGGGACTGATGGCCATCACCGGTGGCGAGACAGCCATCCTGAAAGGTACCCGACACCTCAAGCGCCTGGCGGCCATCTCTATTTATAATGTGCTGGCGGCACTCTTCATCTCCGTGCCGCTCTACTATTTCTTCGGCGAGTCGGCCATCGTGCCCTCGCTCGTGGCCATGGCCCTGGCGCAGATGCTCCTCACTATCTCCTATTCCTACAAGCAGTTCCCGCTGAAAGTCTCGGCCGACAGGGCCTTGCTGGGCGAGGGCATGAACATGGTGAGCCTGGGCATCGCTTTCGTGCTGGCGGGCATACTGGGCAGCGGGGCAGAATTTGTCATCCGCTCTTTCCTCAACAACACATCGTCGCTCACTACCGTCGGTCTTTACAGCGCCGGCTATATGATGACCATGACCTACGCCGGCATGGTGTTCTCGGCCATGGAGACCGACTTCTTCCCGCGCCTTTCTGCCGTGGCGACGGACATCAGCGCCGCCAACACGCTCGTCAACAGGCAGGTGGAGGTGTCGCTGCTCCTCATAGCACCCCTACTCGTGTTCTTCACCATCTCGCTGCCCATCCTCATGCCGCTCCTCTACAGCGGTAAGTTCACACCCGTGGTGGGCATGATGCAGATCACAGTGCTGGCCATGTACTTCAGAGCGCTCAAACTGCCGGTGGCTTACCTGCCGCTTGCAAAGGGCGACTCCCGCTCCTATCTCCTGCTCGAGGGCATCTACGATGTGATGCTCGTCGGCCTGGTCATGTTCTGCTTCCGACGGTGGGGACTCGTGGGATGCGGTGTGGCCATCACCGTAGCCGGACTCCTCGATTTCATCCTTATCCATGTCTATACGCACTGGAAGTATGGCTACTGCATCTCCCGGAGGGTGCGCCGCAGCGCTTTCATGCAGTTGCCTTTCGGTGTGCTGGCCTTCTTGGTCACTTTTATCAAGAATCCGTTTCTCTACTGGAGCCTCGGCATTCTGCTCGGCCTGCTCAGCCTGTGGGTGTCGGTGCATATCCTGCGAAAGAAAACGCATCTCTGGAATTCGCTCATGGCGCGGTTTAAAAAGAAATAGCGCCCCATGAGTAAAGTCAGCATCCTGGTGGCGGCTTTCAACGCCGCTCCTTTCTTGGAGAAATGCCTCGACTCGCTTGTGGGGCAGACGCATACCGACCTTGAGATTCTGTGCGTCGACGATGCCTCGACCGATGATACCCCCGCAATACTCGACCGGTGGGCGCTACGCGACACGCGCGTACAGGTGACTCACCTCGCCGAGAATGGCGGACAGGCGCATGCGCGCAATGTCGGACTACAAAAGGCCACCGGACAATTCGTATGCATGGTTGACAGCGACGACTGGCTCTCTCCCGATGCCCTGGAAAAAGCGGTTGCCACATTCGAGGAGCATCCCGAAACCGACTGCGTGCTCTTCCAGGTGGTAGAGGTGACGGGGCAGAACGAGCGTCGCTATCCCTTGCCTTCCTTTGAGTGGATGAGCGGGGCCGAGGCTTTTGAGGCCAGCCTCACCTGGCAGCTTCACGGCCTCTATATGGTGAGGGCCGAACTGCACCGGCGCTTCCCCTACGACGAGTCGTCGCGCGCCTACAGCGACGACAACACCACACGCATCCATTATCTGCACGCTCGGCAGGTTCGCACCTGCGAAGGGGTGTATTTCTACCTGCAGCACCCGGCATCGGTCACCCACAGGGTGAGCGTCAGACGGTTCGACTACCTGCGGGCCAACGAGAGTATGCTCCGGCAGATGAGGGTGTGCGGGGCCGACAACCGCCTGCTTGATATCTATGAGAATGTGAGATGGCTCAACGTCGTCGACCTATACATGTTTTATTACCAGCATCGGAGAGAACTGGCACCCCACGACCGGCGGTTCGGCCTCGCCGAGATAAAACGCATCTGGAAGAGTATCGACCTCGGACGGCTCACTCCGCGCAACCGGCTGAAGTTCGGATATGCGCCGCTCAGGCCGTTCTGGGGGCTTTTCCGCCTCGAGGAGGAGGTCTATTTCTCCCTCCGCTTCTTCTTCAAGGGCCGATAAACGGCGCTTGGAAAACTTTTTTCTCTCCGAAGGTCGTTTTTTTGCGAATAATGTGTATCTTTGCATATCCTTGATGCAAGACACAGTGAAGCCATGACACTTATCATCGTAGCGATTTTTCTCGTTTGCTGCATTCTCATCGCAACCGAAAAGTTCACCAATGTCAACAAGTCGGCAGTGGCCATCTTTGCCGGTACGGTGGGGTGGGTGCTCTATATCTGCTGGGGCACCGACTTCGTGATGCACGAACATGAGGGAGAGTATACCGATTTCCTCAACGGAGCCGTGGCCACCAGCGTGGCCGTCAAGCACTATATCGCCGAGAATATCTTCCTCAAGTATGTGGGAAAGGCTGCCGAAATCGTGCTCTTCCTGCTCTCTACGATGACCATCGTGGAAATCTTGCTCAACAATGGATGCTTCGACTTCCTCACACCGTGGATCCGCACCAGAAAAAGCCGCAAACTGCTCTGGATGCTCTCCAGCTGCACCTTCATCCTCTCGGCCAACCTCGACAACCTTACCACCGCTTCCATCATGCTGGTGGTGATGCATGCCCTTGTGCCCAACAGAAGGCAGCGGTTCATCTATGGAAGCAGCGTGGTCATCGCCGCCAATGCGGGAGGGGCACTCACCGTCATCGGCGACCCTGCCGGACTGTGGCTCTGGAACAGCGGAGCCGTCACGGCTTCCAATTTCTCCATGTCGCTCCTCCTGCCGTGTCTCGTGGCATGGGGACTGCCCACCTATCTGCTTGGAAGGGAACTGCCCGAACGGATTGACATCGACTGGCGGCCCATGCCTTACAGGGGCGACGACACCAACCTCAATGCCTGGCAGCGGGTGCTCATGCTTATCGTGGGTATCGGCGGGCTGTGGTTCATACCCACGTTCCACAATATCACCAAACTGAGTCCGTTCCTCGGGGCGCTCTGCGTGCTCTCCGTGCTATGGGTGGTCAATGAAATCTTCAACCGCAAACTGATGAACGTCGACAAGATGGTGGAGAGGAAAATGCCACGGTCGCTGCAGTATGGTGTACAGCAGATGATTCTCTATGTCATGGGATTCATGCTCGCCGTAGGCGTGGTGCAGGAAACGGGAGCGGTACACTGGCTCGCCGAAGCCATCGATGCCCATGTACACAACTGCTGGATCTTGGGCATCGTGGCGGGACTCATCAGCTCGGTGCTCGACAATTTCGCCGCCTCGCTGAGCTTCTTCTCGCTATACCCTGTGGCCGAGTCGGCCGCCGGCGGATACGGCGAGGCTTTCCTCCAAAACGGCATCTATTGGAAAATCATCGCTTACTCCACGGCACTGGCAGGCAATATCGTGGCCATCGGCTCCATGAGCGGGGTGGCGCTGCTTAAAATGGAGCGGATGCGAATCACTTGGTACATGGCACACGTGGGATGGAAAGCAGCGGCCGGATGGATGGCCGGACTGGCGGTCATGGCCCTCACACTGCTGGTGGGCTGATGCCGCCCGCTCCTTCTAAACCGGATTAATCAATATCATAAAAGATATATATATGGCAAGAATCAAGACTATTGGACTGATGACGTCGGGAGGCGATGCTCCCGGCATGAATGCCGCCATACGTGCCGTCACGCGCGCCGGCATCTACAACGGATTCAACATCATGGGCATCTATCGCGGTTTCGACGGATTGATCAACGATGAAATGAAACCTTTCACCACCGAAAACGTGAGCGGTATCATCATGTCGGGCGGTACCATCCTCAAGACGGCCCGAAGCAAGGAGTTCATGACACCCGAAGGGCGGCAGAAAGCCTACGACAACATGCAGAAACACGAAATCGACGCACTGGTGGTCATCGGCGGTAACGGCTCGCTCACCGGCGCCATGCAGTTCGCACAGGAATTCGACGTGTGCTGCATCGGACTGCCGGGCACCATCGACAACGACCTCTACGGCACCGACTCCACCATCGGCTACGACACCACCATGAACACCATCATGGAGTGCGTCGACCGCATTCGCGACACGGCGCAGAGCCATGAGCGCATCTTCTTCGTCGAGGTGATGGGACGCGACGCCGGTTTCCTCGCACAGAACAGCGCCATCGCCTGCGGAGCCGAGGCGGCCATCATACCCGAGGAGTCGACCGACTCCGACCAGTTGGCGCGCTTCATGGAGAGGGGCATACGAAAGTCGAAGAAAAGCTGCATCGTCATCGTCTCCGAAAGTCCCAAATGCGGCGCACTCTACTATGCCGACCGCGTGAAGAAGGAATTCCCCAACTTCGATGTGCGTGTCTCCATCCTCGGACACCTGCAGCGGGGCGGACGGCCCACAGCACACGACCGTATCCTTGCCAGCCGGACCGGCGTGGGGGCTATCGAGGCCATCATGCAGGGACAGCGCAACATCATGATTGGCGTACGCAACAACGAGGTGGTCTACGTGCCCCTCTGCGAGGCCATCAGAAGCGATAAACCCTTCGACAAGAAACTTATCAAAGTGCTCGACGAATTGAGTATCTGATGCACTGTAAACCTTCTAATTTCAGTAAAAATGAGAAATATTGCCGTGAATATTTGCGGCAGTAGTAGATTTTTAGTATTTTTGTTGGCTACTTATTATTTAATACTTGATACATCCATTAAAACAAATAGCTTATGTCACAAATCAACGGACGCATCTCGCAGATTATCGGACCGGTCATCGACGTGTTCTTCGATACAAAAGGTCTCGACGCTGAGAAGGTGCTGCCAAAAATTCACGACGCACTCAAAATAGTGCGACCTGACGGCCGTGACCTTGTGGTGGAAGTGCAGCAGCATATCGGTGAAGACACTGTGCGATGCGTCGCCATGGACAATACCGACGGACTGCAGCGCGGACTGGAAGCGGTGGCCACCGGATATCCCATCCTCATGCCTACCGGCGACCAAATCAAAGGCCGTATGCTCAACGTTATCGGCAAGCCTATCGACGGCATGGCCGAACTCGACATGAAGGGCGCTTACCCCATCCACAGAGAGGCTCCTAAATTCGAGGAACTGTCTACACAAAAGGAAATGCTCGCTACCGGCATCAAGGTCATCGACTTGCTCGAACCTTACATGAAGGGTGGAAAAATCGGACTCTTCGGAGGCGCCGGCGTAGGTAAGACCGTGCTCATCATGGAGCTCATCAACAACATCGCAAAGGGACACAACGGCTACTCGGTGTTCGCCGGCGTGGGTGAGCGCACTCGTGAGGGTAACGACCTTATCCGAGAGATGATTGAAAGCGGCGTGGTGCGCTATGGCGAGAAATTCAAAAAGGCTATGGACGAGGGCAAGTGGGACCTCTCACTCGTCGACCCCGAAGAACTCAAAAAGAGCCAGGCCACACTGGTCTACGGACAGATGAACGAACCGCCGGGAGCACGTGCTTCCGTGGCGCTCTCCGGACTGACCGTGGCCGAGGAGTTCCGCGACAAGGGTGGAAAAGACGGTGCCGCCGCCGATATCCTCTTCTTCATCGACAATATCTTCCGATTCACACAGGCCGGTAGTGAGGTGTCCGCCCTTCTCGGACGTATGCCTTCGGCAGTGGGATACCAACCCACACTGGCTTCGGAAATGGGTGCCATGCAGGAACGAATCACTTCCACCAAAAAGGGCTCCATCACCTCCGTGCAGGCGGTCTATGTGCCGGCCGACGACTTGACCGACCCGGCTCCTGCCACCACCTTCACACACCTCGATGCCACCACCGAGCTCAGCCGTAAAATCACGCAGCTGGGTATCTATCCCGCCGTCGACCCGCTCGGAAGTACTTCGCGTATCCTCGACCCGCTTATCGTCGGACGTGAGCACTACGACTGCGCACAGCGCGTCAAGCAGATCCTCCAGCGCTACAACGAACTGCAGGATATCATCGCCATCCTGGGTATGGACGAACTCTCCGACGAGGACAAGGTGACGGTGAACCGCGCACGCCGCGTGCAGCGATTCCTCTCGCAGCCCTTCACCGTGGCAGAGCAGTTCACAGGCGTCAAGGGCGTCATGGTGTCTATCGAAGATACCATCAAGGGATTCAACATGATTCTCGACGGTGAGGTCGACTACCTGCCCGAACAGGCCTTCCTCAACGTGGGTACCATCGAGGATGCCATCGAGAAAGGTAAGAAACTCATGGAGGCCGCAAAAGGTTAATACACTATGTTGACACTTAGAATAGTATCGCCAGAGCAGGTGGTCTTCGACGGAGAGGTGGAGAGCGTACTCGTGCCGGGAACGCTCGGAAGCTTCGAAATACTCAACGACCACGCTCCTATCATCTCCTCCCTGCAGCCGGGACTCGTAGAGTATGCCACCAAAGAGGGCAAACAGCGGCTCATGGTCAACGGGGGATTTGTCGAGGTGCAGAAAAACCGCGTCTCGCTCTGTGTGGAAACCCTTGAAGACGAACTGTGATGAACGCTATCGACAATCGTGTGCAAACCTCCTTCCGCAGGTATCTCAAACAGTCGCTGTGGATGATTGTGGGAATGGCTTTGGTCGTACTGGCTTTCATGAGTATCAAGTTTAGCACCGACCTGGTCAATGCGCTGATTGTCACCGTGTTGTTCTCAATGTTCTCAAGTATCACTTACGGACTTGTGTGGAAGCGTATCGCAGTCCATTCGCCTGCCGCACTCACCAAGTTCTTCCTCGCCGCACCCGCCGTGCGTATGGTCGTGGCTGCGGTCGTGATGGGAGTCTGGTGCTACGTGGTCAGAGACACCGCGGCCATCAAGTCGTTCGTGCTCATCTTCTTTGTGTTTTATCTGATTCTTCTGGTGTTCGACTGTGTCTTTTTCGCCCGACAAGAAAAGAGAAACAAATAACCAAGACAATGAAATTTATCAGACAAATTCTCTACGTGTTGCTGCTCATCATTCCCGCCCTGCCGGCTTCGGCTCAGGAAGAGGGCGAGAAGAAGGGCGTCGACCTGCAAGAGGTTTTGTGGGGACATATCAAAGACGCCTACCATTGGCATATCATGGATATCGGAGGCGAACCGGTGGTCATACACCTGCCGGTCATCGTCAAGAGTTCCACAGGATGGCATGTCTTCTCCAGCAGCCAGTTTGCGGAGGAACCCGATGCCGCCGGCAACAAACCCGGACCCTTCGGACTCTATATCTCCGGCGGAGAGGCCCATCCCAATAAGATTTGCGAAATGGTCGACGGACAGGAAGTGAGACCCTTCGATATCTCCATCACCAAAACGGTGGCGGTGCTCTTCATCGATGCCATCATACTCCTGCTCTGTGTGCTCATACCGGCACGGTGGTGCCGCAGGCACAAAATCGACGACCCCGCACCAAAGGGCTTCGTCGGCTTCATGAATATGTTCATCACCTATGTCTACGACGATGTGGTAAAACCGACACTCGGCAAGGAGGCCGACAAGTATGCGCCTTACCTGCTCACGTGCTTCTTCTTTATCTTCATCGCCAATGTCATGGGTGTGGTGCCCTTCCCACCGGGTGGCGGCAACCTCACCGGCAATATCACCTGCACCTTCTTCCTCGCGCTCTGTACCTTCCTCGTGACCAATATCACGGGCACAAAGGCATATTGGAAAGAGGTGTTCTGGCCGCCGGTGCCCACATGGCTCAAAGTGCCCCTGCCGCTCATGCCCATCATCGAGTTCTTCAGCCTCTTCACAAAGCCGCTGGCCCTCATGATCCGACTCTTCGCCAATATGTTGGCAGGACACGCCATCGCGCTCTCCCTCACCTGCATCATCTTCATCATGTTCGCACTCAATGCCTTCGCTGGCTCCATGATGACCGTGGTGAGTGTGCTCATGAGCGTCTTCATGATGCTCCTCGAAGTGCTGGTGTGCTTCATCCAGGCACTGGTGTTCACCATGCTGAGCGCCGTGTTCATTTCGCTTGCTCATGTGCATGAGCATGAAACAGAAACCGTAAAGGAATAATATTCATAAATTCAAATCAAATAACAATTTAAAACTTTAAGACTATGTTATCATTATTACTGGCAGCAGACGGTGTTGCAAAATTGGGTGCCGCTATCGGCGGTAGTTTAGCTGCAATTGGTGCAGGTATCGGTATCGGACGCATTGGTGGAAATGCCATGGACGCTATGGCACGCCAGCCTGAGAAAATGGGCGACCTCCGCTCGGCTATGATCGTGGCTGCAGCCCTCGTCGAGGGTGTGGCTTTCTTCGCCGTTATTATCGCGCTCCTCGCACTCTTCGTATAAACCTGTGTGATATATCTCTTTTCACCTATTGTTACAGAACAAAAGTAATCTGAACAGCGTATGGATTTAATAACCCCGGATTTTGGCCTGCTCTTCTGGATGACAGTCGTCTTCCTGATTGTCTTCTTCATCCTCTGGAAGTGGGGCTTCCCCGTCATCGTCAAAATGGTGAACGACAGAAAGGAGTTCATCGACGAGAGCCTCAGAAAGGCTCGGGAGGCCAACGAACGACTGGCCAATATCAAGACTGAAAGCGAATCCATCCTGCAGGAGGCACGCGAAAAACAAGCTCTCATACTCAAAGAGGCTTCCGAAACGCGCAATGCCATTGTCGAAAAAGCAAAAGAAAACGCACGCGCCGAAGGCGCAAGACTGCTCAGCGAGGCAAAAGCCGAAATCGAGAGCGAAAAGCAGAATGCTATACGCGATATTCGGGCACAGGTGGCTGAACTATCTGTGCAGATAGCTGGAAAGGTGCTCCACAAAGAGCTCCAAAGCGACAAAAAGCAGATGGAATTGATTGAAAAGCTGCTGGATGAAATTTCTGTCGACGGTGATAATAAATAATAAAGCGTTATGGATATAGGTGTAATGTCGGTACGTTATGCCCGGGCACTGCTCAAATGTGCCATGGAGACGAAAATCGAAGAAGCGGTCTACCGCGATATGCAGGCGCTCTCGGCCAGCTATCTGCAGGTGCCGCAGCTCCGGTTTACGATAGACAACCCCATGCTCGCAAAAGACAAGAAGGAAACGCTGCTCCAAACGGCCGCCGGTGGCGACAACATACAGGAGCTTACCAAGCGGTTCATCCAACTGGTGCTGCGCGAGGACAGGGAGAACACCCTGCAATTCATGGCCGCTTCGTATATCACTCTTTACAGGCAACAGAAGAACATCACACGCGGAAAACTCATCACCGCCACTGCCGTCTCGCCCGAAACGGAACAGAAAATGAAGCAGATGGTGGAGAGCAGGACTCAAGGCACTGTGGAGTTTCAAACTGAGGTGAACCCCGAAATCATCGGTGGATTCATCCTCGAGTATGATACCTACAGGATGGATGCCAGCGTGCAGACAAAACTGCGCAACATCCTGACACAGTTGAAAAAATAAGTAAACAACTTCTTTAGTTTAAAACGGAAAAAGTATTCTTTACCTACAATGGCAGATAAAATAAAAGCAAGTGAGGTATCCGAAGTCTTGCTCCAACAGTTGAAGGGCATCAGCAATACCGAAAAGTTCGACGAGGTCGGAACCGTGCTCCAGGTGAGCGACGGCGTGGCTCGTATCTACGGACTACGGAATGCTGAGGCAAACGAACTGCTCGAGTTCGAAAACGGTACCATGGCCATCGTGATGAACCTCGAGGAGGACAACGTGGGCTGTGTGCTGCTCGGTACCACATCCGGCATCAAAGAGGGCATGGTGGTGAAGCGCACCAAACGTATCGCTTCCATCCGTGTCAACGACAATATGCTCGGCAGGGTCATCAACCCGCTTGGACAAGCCATCGATGGCAAGGGAGATATAGACCTCTCCAACGCTTTCGAGATGCCGCTCGATAGAAAAGCACCCGGCGTTATCTACCGACAGCCGGTGAAAGAACCGCTGCAGACGGGACTCAAGGCCGTCGACTCCATGATTCCTATCGGAAGAGGACAGCGCGAGCTCATCATCGGTGACCGACAGACGGGCAAGACAGCTATCGCCGTCGATACCATCATCAACCAGAAAAGCTTCTATGAGGCTGGAAAACCGGTCTACTGTATCTATGTCGCTATCGGACAGAAAGCGTCTACCGTGGCCGCACTCGTACAGAACCTCAAAGAGCATGGGGCCATGCCCTATACCATCGTGGTCTCCGCTACAGCTGCCGACCCCGCAGCCATGCAGTACTACGCTCCCTTCGCAGGTGCCGCCATCGGCGAGTATTTCCGCGATAGGGGCGAGTCGGCGCTCGTCGTTTACGACGACCTCTCCAAGCAGGCCGTGGCCTACCGCGAGGTGTCGCTGATCCTCCGGCGCCCGTCAGGACGCGAGGCTTACCCGGGCGATGTGTTCTACCTGCACAGCCGTCTCCTCGAGCGCGCAGCACGTATCAACGACCAGCAGGAAGTGGCCGAGCAGATGAACGACCTCCCCGCCTGCATGAAAGGGCATGTCAAGGGTGGCGGATCGCTCACCGCGTTGCCTATCATCGAGACACAGGCCGGCGACGTATCCGCTTACATCCCCACCAACGTCATCTCCATCACCGACGGACAGATCTACCTCGAGACCGACCTCTTCAACCAGGGCTTCCGACCCGCCATCAACGTGGGTATCTCGGTGAGCCGTGTGGGTGGCTCGGCACAGGTCAAAAGTATGAAGAAAGTGGCAGGTACACTCAAAATCGATATGGCGCAGTACCGCGAGCTGGAGGCCTTCTCCAAGTTCTCCAGCGATATGGACGCCGTGACTGCCATGACCCTCGACCGCGGTAGAAAAAACAACCAGCTGCTCATACAGCCGCAGTACAGCCCTATGGCGGTAGGCGAACAGGTGGCCATCCTCTATTGCGGAACAAGAGGACTCATGCACGATGTGCCCGTCAATGAGGTACGCAGATGCCAGGACCTCTTCCTCGACAAACTGCGCACCACGCATCCCGACATCATCGAGTTCCTTGGAAGTGGTAAAATCGACGACAACGCCACCAACGTCATCGAACAGGTGATGGCCGATATCGCCGGACAATTTAAGCAGTAATCGCCTATGCCGTCGCTGAAAGAGATAAAAAACCGTATCGCATCGGTCAGGAATACACGAAAAATCACAAGCGCCATGAAAATGGTGGCTTCGTCGAAACTGCACCATGCCCAGCAGATGATAGAAGACATGCTGCCCTATGAGAACCTGCTCGAACATATCCTTAAAACCTTCCTGGCTTCTGAGGCCGACGCGCAGTCGGTCTACTCTGAGCCAAGACCGGTCAAAAGGGTGGGATTGGTGGTCTTCGCCTCCAACAGCAGCCTCTGCGGTGGATTCAATGCCAATATCATCAAACTCATGCAGCAGGCTATCAGCGAATACGAACACCTCGGCAAGGAGAATATCGTGATTTATCCCGTCGGAAGAAAAGTGGCCGAAAAAGTCGCTAAACTCGGATTCAAAGCCGCAGGCGACTTCACCGCACTCGCAGACAAACCTAACTCGGCTGAGTGCATACGCATCGCTACCGAACTGGGATTCTTGTTCCGTACTGGAGAACTCGACCATATCGAACTGATTTATCATCACTTCAAAAGCGCTGGCTCACAGGTCCTTACTAGAAAAATTTTCTATCCTATCGACCTCGAGTCGGAACTTACCGATGAGCACGACCGCGACCTCACTTCGGTCGTCGCAACGAAAAAGTCGCAGGAGTATCTCAAAAAGCATCACCGCGAAGCGGAACGTGAGGAGGAGAAAGTGAAACCGCTCAACGATAACTTTATCGTCGAACCGGATATGGAGACGGTGCTCGGGGTGCTTATACCCAAACTGGCACACCTCTCGCTCTATACCGCTCTCCTCGACAGCAACGCCTCTGAACATGCCGCACGCATGGTGGCCATGCAGACGGCTACCGATAATGCGGACGAACTGCTCCGAGATCTCAACCTGCAGTACAACAAGAGCCGACAGCAGGCTATCACCAGCGAACTGCTCGACATCGTGGGAGGTACAGTGAACAACTGACGCCGACGATTCTTACATTTTTTTCAAAAAGAGCCCGACCTGTTACACGCAGGCCGGGCTCTTTGGCTTTTTGCCCTTAAACCCGAATCGGTCATTAGGATTGATGTCAGTACTGTATTTGTTTTAGGCAGATTGTGCACATCGATATCGAAGGCGTAGCGGGCTACGTCGAGAAGACTGAAAAAACATAAGAACATAAAGATTGTCGGCCTAATGACCGATTTGGGTTAAAATCAAACTACTCAGCACCATTGATGCTTCTTTACTCTTACATTTTCCCCTAAAGGGGAAAAATCATAGGTGAAAATTTGTCATATCGAGATATTTCCTTAATTTTGTGCGTGATTTCGAAATCTTGCCTGATTTTCAATCTGAACTATGTTGTATCTAAATACAAATATCCGATTCATGACGATGAAAAAGTATGCTTTGCTGGCTGTGTCGTTCCTGACAGCTGGCTTCAACGGTGTTTGGGCCAATACCGCCGATGAGTCTCTCATCTCGTTCCAGGACAGCAATGTCAAAACGGTCTGTATCGCCAATTGGGATGCCGATGGCGATGGTGAACTGAGCAAGGATGAGGCGGCCGCGGTCAGCAGCCTCGGCGATGCCTTCTCTGAAAATGCCGAGGTGGTGAGTTTCAACGAACTCCAGTTCTTTACCGGACTCGAGACAATCGATGATTATGCCTTCTCCTTCTGTACCAGCCTGAAGGAGGTCGTATTGCCCGAAGGCATCAAGACCATCGGGGAAAGCGCTTTCGACGGATGTGCCGCATTGAGTGGAATCATTATCCCGGAGAGCGTCACAAATATCGGTATATGGGCCTTCAACGGATGTGCTGAAATCAAAACACTCAGTGTGCCGGCAAGCGTCGAGTCCATCGGCAGTTACGCCTTTGGCGATTGCGAGACGCTCGCCCAACTCTCCTTCAGCGAGGGACTCCAGACTATCGGTGAGGGCGCTTTCCAGGATTGCCCGCTCCTCACGGAGGTGACACTGCCGGCTTCGTTGACATCACTACAGTGGGGCGCTTTCTTCAATTGTAGTGCACTGGTGGCTGTCAACGTGCTGTTCAGAACACCGCTCGATATCGATGGCGCTACTTTCTCCAGCCGTGGGAGTGCCACCCTCACCGTTCCCAACGGATGCAAAGCGGCCTTTGAGAAGGCTCCTATATGGGGCGAATTCATGGCCATCGAGGAGGTGCCGCTCCACAATATCGTCTTCGATGATGAGGCGGCAAAAGCTGTCTGTGTGCAGCATTTCGACACCGACGGCGACGGTGAACTGAGCATGGAGGAGGCGGCTGCCGTCACAACCCTCGGCAATGTGTTCGAGGGAAACAATGACATTCTCTCCTTCCACGAACTGCAGTACTTTACTGCAATTACCGAAATCAGCGCCGGTGCTTTTAGAAGATGCTCCGAACTGCAGAGCATCACCTTGCCGGCTCAGGTCCGCACCATAGGCGATGCGGCATTCGTCGGATGCTACTCGCTCAGCGCCGTCAATGTGGTGGAGGATAATAATACTTTCGCTTCGGTCGATGGGGTCCTGTTCTCCAAAAACCTGCAAAAACTGGTGCTCTATCCCCTGTCGAAGGGGGTCGATTATGACATTCCTGAAGGTACGGTCACCATCGGAAGCTCTGCTTTCTATGGCTGTATGCTTACCAATGTCACCTTCCCCAGCAGCCTCGTCACTATCGAGGAGGATGCCTTCGCAGAGAGTCTGACATTGCAGGAGGTCATTCTGCCCGAAGGATTCACGACCCTGGGCGATCGGGCCTTCTTCCTTTGCTCCCAACTCACAGAGGTGTCGTTCCCGGCTTCGCTTACTTACTTCGGCGAAATGGCATTCGAAGGGTGCGATGAAATCAGACAGGTCTACAGCTACATGCTCGCTCCCATGCCTATTCCCGGCGATGCTTTCTCCGGTGTGGTCTTCGAGAATGCGGTCCTGCATGTGTCTATGCAGAAAACGGCGCTCTACCAGAACACGGACGGATGGAAACTGTTCACCCACATCGTCGATGACCTGAATAGGGTGGAGGATACCATGGTGGCGACTGTCGGTGATGTCGAGATCCATGCGGGAGGCACCGCACAGGTCACCGTTAGCCTCAGCAACGGCAGCGCCGTGCTCAATGGCTATCAGTTCAGTCTCATGCTGCCTGAGGGCTTCTCGCTGGCCAAGGATGAGACAGACGCTTTTATCTATGAACTTACCGACCGTTATACGGATGCTGGCGCTATGGAGCTCTCCATCCAGGAGTCTGAAGGCCTTTACCGTATCGAGTGCCGCGCCCAGGGCTCCGAAACCCTTACTGGGTCGGAGGGCGGATTGCTCACGCTCTCCATCCAGGCGCAGGAGAATCTTGAAGAAGGCGATTTCCAGGCCAGTATCTCCAACTTCAGCTGCAGCTATATCTATGAGGTGTCGCTGCCGGCCGATGATACGGCTTTCACCATCCATGTGGTGGGATTCAGACAGGGCGATGCCAATCATGACGACTTGGTCAACGTGACCGATGTCATGACGGTCATCAACCATGTGCTGGGCCGATACAATGCTGCTTTCTTTGCCGAACAGGCCGATTGGAATACTGACGAACGGGTCGATGTGGCCGATGCCATGGGCATTGTGAAGCATATCCTCACCACGTCGGCCGAAATGCCGGCCAGTTCGCTGCTCTCCCTGTCCGATGGCTTGCAGTTCACGGCCGATGAGGAGGGATGCCTGCTGGCCGTCGACCATCTCGGCGACTATTCGGCTTTCCAGATGGAGGTGGCGCTGCCTGAGGGCGCTTCACTGCGTGATGTGCAACTTTGCGAGGAAGCCTCTGCCGGACATAGCGTACGGTTCAACAGACTCGACAATGGTCATTATAAAGTGGTGGCATTCAGCATGAATGGAAAACAGTTCCAGGGCGATGCCTCCAGACTCCTGCGCTTCACGGTGGAGGGAGCAACGGCAGGCCAGGTGGCTCTGACCGATATCCAGTTCACCAATGCTGATCTCAACACCGTCGGATTCCGCGATGTCCAGACGGCTACCGATGGCATCAGCAGCGTGAAGGCTCCTGCGAACGACACACCTGTCTACAACCTCCAGGGTCAGAAGATGGATGCTGCCCATAAGGGCGTCTATATCAAGAATGGCAAGAAATATATTCGGAAATAATAAAAAACTATCAATACAATGGGACGCAAACTTTTTTATTTGTTGCTGTCATGGATGCTGCCTTTGACGGTTTGGAGTGCCGGTGAGACACCTGCTCTTACAGCCGAGGTGACGGAATCAGCGGCCGGTAAAGGTTATGATTTCGAACTGGCTGTCGGACTGAATAATGGCGACTTGCTCCTGAATGGCTATCAGTTTAAAGTGGAATTGCCGGAAGGAATCTCCCTGGCTTTCGACGATGAGAAAGGCGACTACTGCTTTTCTCTGGGAACTCGTTACTCCAACAGCGCTAATGTTGAGGTGGCGGTGGAAAAAGCTGGCGAAACTGCTTATCAGGTGGTCTGCTACTCGCTCACCAATGAGACCATTGCGGGCAGTGAGGGCTGTATCCTGACATTGGGACTGAAAAAGGATGCTCATGCCGCCCCCGGTGACTTTACGGGTAGATTGACGGCTATCGCATTGAGTGCCGATGAGGGCGCCAGCATACAGGCTGAGGATGTGTCCTTCACGGTCACCATCCCTGAACCTGAGCCCATTACGCTCCGAGTAACCAGTGTCTCGCGTCTCTATGGCGATGAGAACCCGGCATTCGAATATACCGTCGAGGGGGGCGAACTCGTTGGAACCCCCGTCATCTCCTGCGAGGCCACACCTACTTCGCCCGTGGGCGAGTATGAAATCAAAATCGAGGCCGGAACAGTTGAAAACCCGCTTGTCACCTACGTCAGCGGCACACTGACCGTAGAAAAAGCTCCGCTCACCATCAGCGGCGGCGAATACACCATGAAGCAGGGTGACCCGCTTCCCGAACTCCAGGCTGTTTTCGTCAAGAACGACGAGACGGCCGAGGTGCTCACCGCGCAGCCGGTGCTCACCACCGAGGCTACCTCCACCTCTGCTCCGGGCGCTTATCCCGTGGTGGTAAGCGGTGCCGAGGCGCAGAACTACGAAATCTCCTATGTCGTCGGCTCCATCACCATCACCGAGGCCGATGCTATCACGGTGCGTGTGAACAGTGTCTCGCGTCTCTACGGCGAAGAGAACCCGACATTCGAATACAACGTTGAGGGCGGCGAACTCGTAGGCGCTCCCGTCATCTCCTGCGAGGCCACGCCGACTTCACAAGTGGGCGAGTATGAAATCAAAATCGAGGCCGGCACGGTGGAGAATTTCAATGTGACGTATGTTGGCGGCACACTGACCGTAGAAAAAGCTCCGCTCACCATCAGCGGCGGCGAATACACCATGAAGCAGGGACGGCGAGACGGCCGAGGTGCTCACTGCGCAGCCGGTGCTCACCACCGAGGCTACCTCTGTCTCCGACTTGGGCGAGTATCCTGTCAAAGTAAGTGGCGCCGAGGCGCAGAACTATGAAATTTCTTATGTCGACGGTAAACTGACTATCATAGCTGCCGATGCCATCACGGTGCGTGTGAACAGTGTCTCCCGCCTCTATGGCGATGAGAACCCGACATTCGAATACACCGTCGAGGGCGGCGAACTCATTGGAACCCCCATTCTTTCTTGTCTGGCCACGCCGACTTCGCCCGTGGGTGAATATGAAATCAAAATCGAGGCTGGTTCGGTGGCGAACTTCAACGTTACGTATGTCAGCGGCACACTGACCGTAGAAAAGGCTCCGCTCATCATCAGCGGCGGCGAATACACCCTGAAACAGGGCGACCCGCTTCCGCCATTCAAGGCTGAATATGAGGGCTTCAAAAATGGTGAGTCCTTCGATGTGCTTATCCAGCAGCCGGTGCTTACCACCGAGGCTACACCGGCTTCTCCTCTGGGCGAGTATCCGGTGGTAGTAAGCGGCGCCGAGGCGCAGAACTATGCCATCACCTATGTCAACGGCAAACTGACCATCATCGAGGCTGATCCTATCACCGTGCGTGTGCACAACACTTCACGCCTCTACGGCGATGAGAATCCGTGGTTCGAGTTTACCGTCGAGGGCGGTGAATTGAAGGGTGCTCCCGTCATCTCCTGCGAGGCCACACCTACTTCGCCCGTGGGCGAGTATGAAATCAAGGTAGAGGCCGGCACGGTGGAGAACTTCAACGTGACGTACGTCAGCGGCACGCTGACCGTGGAAAAAGCGCCGCTCACCATCAGCGGCGGTGAATATACCATGAAGCAGGGCGACCCGCTTCCCGAACTGAAGGCTGTCTTCGAGGGCTTCAAGAACGGCGAGACCGCCGAGGTGCTCACCGTGCAGCCGGTGCTCACCACCGAGGCCACTTCGGTCTCCGCCCTGGGCGAGTATCCGGAAATCTCTTATGTCGACGGTAAACTGACCATCATCGAGGCCGATGCTATCATGGTGAAAGCTATCAATGTGAAGCGTGAGTATGGTGAGGAGAATCCGAAACTTGAGTATACCGTATACGGCGGCGAACTGAGGGGCGAGCCTGTTATTACCTGCGTGGCCAATCCGTTCTCGTCGGTCGGTACCTACGACATCGTGGTGGAACCCGGCACGGTGGAGAACTTCAACGTCACCTATGTCAACGGTACGCTGACCGTCGAAAAGGCATCCCTCTTCATCAACGGCGGCCAGTACACCATGAAGCAGGGCGATCCGCTGCCCGAATTCAAGGCTGTGTACGATGGCTTCAAGAATGAGGAGACTCCCGAAGTGCTCATCGAGCAGCCCACGCTTTCTACCCTGGCTACTTCCGACTCTGCGCCCGGTGTGTATTCGGTTGTAGTTGAGGGGGCCATCGCCGACAACTATGAAATCTTGTATAGCTTGGGAACACTTACCATCACCGAGGCCGATCCCATCGTGGTGAGAGTCGTCAGTTGCTCACGTCTCTATGGAGAGGAGAATCCTGAGTTTGAATATACCGTCGAGGGCGGCGAATACAAGGGCGTGCCTGCCTTCACTTGTGCAGCCACCAAGGAGTCGCCGGTGGGCGAATATGCTATCGAAGTGGGTGAGGGTTCGGAGAAGAACTATAATGTCACCTACATTGGTGGCACCCTCACCGTGGAGAAGGCACCGCTCTTGGCTTATGTCGACAACTACTCCAGAGAGTTCGGCGAGGAGAACCCGGTGTTCGTCATCCAGTACGACGGGTTCCGCAATAATGATACCGAAGAGTGTCTCGAGGTGGTACCCGTGGCTTCTACGGTGGCTACCGTCAACAGTCCAGCAGGTGATTATGAAATCGTGGTCTCCGGAGGCGTGGCGCAGAATTATGAGTTCTCTTATCAGAGCGGCACACTCACCATCATCCCGCAGTCGGGCATCGATAGCATCTCGGTCGACCATCCTGTCAATGTCTATACCATACAGGGCACGTTGGTTCGCCAGAACACCACATCGCTGCAAGGCCTGCCCCGTGGCGTATACATCGTCGAAGGACGGAAAGTGACGGTGAAATAATAGCTCCTCTGCCTAAACGCCCATGATACACAAAATGCGTATCTTGACCATCCTCTGTCCATCGCTGCTTCTCATTGCGGCCATGGGCGGAGGATGTGGCAGATATGTGGATACCCCTGCTCCGGACGACAGCACTGCTGTGTTCACACCGGCGCTCGATGTGGAACCCGACGATACCACCAAACTGATTGCGTCGCTCAGAGAAGCGGCTTATCTCTCAAGAGAGAAGGGCAGCATGGACACGGCGTTCGTCTGTCTCGACAGCGCGCTCCAGATGTCGGTGTCGTCGGGCAAGTTCCGCGCAAGGCGCGAGGCGCTCACCATCGAGAATCTCCGCAGAGAGGGCAGCCTGGGACGTGACTTCATCTTCCTGCTCACCGTATTGGTGGTGGCGGCTTTCGCGGCTGTGGCGTCGCTCATCGAGTTTATACGCATCAAGAATGCCGACAATAAAAAACGGGCGGCACGCTTCCTCTCGCAAATACGTACAGGCGAACAGCAACTGGTGGAGATGGAACAGCACCACCAGATGGAAATACGTATCCTCGAGGGTAAACTGGCGCTCATGGAGGGCGACAACTCCCAGCTACGGCAGGATATCGCCGATGAACAGGCCAAACTCCAACTCTTGCAGGAGTACCGAAAGGAACGCGAGAATAAACGCGACAGCAAACAGAGACTTATTCGTGAGTCGGAACCGTACCGGAGGGCGTGTGCCCTCATCGAACAGGGACGGAGCCTCAACGATGCCGACTGGGAGGCGCTGCGCACCAAGGTCGAGGAGGTCTATCCTGCCTTCCGCGAGGCACTCTATGCCGACTATAAGCCGTCGCCGCTCGAATACAGGGTGTGCGTGCTCATCATCCTCGGTTTCAAACTGGTGGAGGTGGGGGCGCTGGCGCCTACCAGCAAACAGAATATCACGTCCATACGCAAACGCATCATTCAGCATATCGGCGGACCTGCCATGCGGCCGGCCGACTGCGATACGTATCTCATGTCGCTCATCGAGTGAAAATATTGGCTCAGACTGCTGTCTGGGCCTTCTTTTTGCACTTTCGTACTTCTATCGTACCCGATTCCTTGGTCGTTAACCCCTTGCAGACCTATCTTTGCAGCGTAGTTCGAAGGCAACTTCACTACCTCAGAATCTGCAACTCAGCGATGTGCCCCAGCATCCTGTTCAGGCCAGGATGTCAAAGCAATTGCCTTTCAGCATTGGGGAAGGGCAATTGCGGGGCACTTCCGCTCTTCGCTTCTCTTTCCCTTCCGATAGCTAAAACTGCGGAATATTCCTCCAGATTTATTTTGTGAAACCGTCTTTTTTTACTACCTTTGCCTAACTTTGTGCGATTTTCAAGCTCATAGACCTGACTGTTATGCTCAATTCTTCTTGGAAAGTTTTCGTCCTCGTAGGCTCTGTCCTTACGGCACTACTGCTCCTGCAGCTGGTGCCGCCGGTCAGTTTCCTCGGCTTGGAAACACGGCAGGTAGATATGGTGGGCGAGGTGATGAACCCGCCTGAGCCCAAGCCGGCCAAGAAGAAACATCATCCCCAAAAGACAACGGCACAGAAGGATAATTCTGTCTATCAGCCCGAAGGGGTCACACTCTTCGAGGATTTCTCCAACGGCGAAGAGGGTGGTCTCAACCACTTCCTGGCACTGCTTGCCGACAGCCTGCCTACCGACCGCACCGTGAACATCGCCTATTACGGCGACTCCTTTATCGAGGGGGATATCCTCACGGCCGACTTGCGCGAAATGCTGCAGACCCGCTACGGAGGGGGCGGACCTGGATGGGTGGAGCCGGGACCTAACTTCGGCAGTTTCCGACCCACCGTCAACGTGTCGTGGTCCAATGTCTCTGAGCATGCTGTCGTCAACAGGGGCTTCATACCGGCCCTGCAGGGTCCGTCGCAACGCTATTACCTGCTCTCCAGATATGCTGCCTTCACGGCCAAGGCGTCTTCCAAGTATGAACACGCGGCGCAGTGGCAGCGCATGCACCTCTTCCTGCGCTCGCAGGTGCCTTCCTCCGTCATGTTCGGACCTTCACAGGACCGGATGACGGTCAAGCCCATCCTGCCCTCCGACGCCGTGCAGACGTTCGTGCTCAATGGGAGCTCGCGCAGTGTCACCTGCGGCTTCGGTGAGTCGCCAAGCAATATACAGCTCCTCGGAATCACCCTCGATGCGGCGAAGGGCATTGCGCTCGACAACTTCAGCATGCGGGGCATACCGGGCCATTCGCTGGCTTACATGCCGCTCAACACCATGCAGCAGATAGCGCGCTACCGGCCCTATGACCTGGTTATCCTCCACTTCGGACTCAATGCTGTGGGGGCCAAATCGTCACAGGCCGAAGCGGAGGCGTATATCGGAAAAATGAAACAGGCCATCACCCACATGCGTGAGGCGTGCCCGGGGGCTTCCTTCCTCATTGTCAGCGTTTCTGACCGCGACCAGCGCTCGGCGCAGGGCATACATACCATCCCGCAGGTCAAACAGCTCGTGGCCCTGCAGCGCGCCATGGCGCAGCAACTCCATGTGGGATTCTTCAACCTCTTCGAGGCCATGGGAGGCGAGGGCAGCATGGCCGATTTCGTGAACAGGGGCGAGGCGAACAAAGACTATACGCACCTCAACTTCAAGGGGGGCAAACGCCTGGCCGAACTGTATTATAAGGCCATCCTGGCTGGAGTGGAAAACTATAAGCGCCGCATGGATGCGGAGGAAGGAGACGACGAATGATTGAGGCGTTCTGGCAGCAGTTTGTCTACCATCCCGACGAGCCGATGATATTCTGCACATCGCTCTTCATCTTCCTGTTCGCACTGTTCACACTGGTCTATGCCTTGCTGCGCCATCAGCTCACCGCAAGGCTCATCTTCGTCACGGCATTCTCCTATTATTTCTATTATAAGAGCAGCGGATTCTATTTCATCCTCCTCGCCGTGGTCACCTTGAGCGATTTCTTCCTGGCCGAATGCATCTACAACGACCTGCAGGAACGACCCGACGACAACCGGCGGCGCAAGCGCTATCTCGCGTTGAGCCTGCTCGTCGACCTCGGACTGTTGGCGTATTTCAAATATACCAATTTCTTCGTCGGCATGCTGGCGCAGATGGTGGGACACAATTTCCAGCCTTGGGACATCTTCCTGCCGGTGGGCATCAGCTTCTTTACCTTCCAGAGCATGAGTTATACGCTCGATGTCTACCGCGGACAGCTCAAACCGCTCGACTCGCTGCTCGATTATGCTTTCTTCGTGTCCTTCTTCCCGCAACTCGTGGCGGGACCTATCGTGCGCGCACGCGACTTTGTGCCGCAGATACGGCAGGTGCCCAGGGTGAGCCCGCGCATGAGGGCCTACGGCGTCTACTTCATCCTCGTCGGAGCACTCAAGAAGTGTGTCGTCAGCGATTATATCAGCATCAATTTCGTCGACCGTGTCTTTGAGGATCCTACGCTCTATTCGGGACTGGAAATTCTCATGGGCATCTATGGCTATGCGCTGCAGATTTACTGCGACTTCAGCGGCTATAGCGACATGGCTATCGGCATCGCGCTCCTGCTCGGATTCGTGTTCAACAAAAACTTCGACGCGCCTTTCAAAAGCAGCAGCATCTCGCAGTTCTGGCACCGATGGCACATCTCTTTCTCTTCCTGGATAAGAGACTATCTCTATATCTTCGCGCTCGGCGGAAACAGAAAGGGAAAGGTGCGCACCTATGTCAACCTGATGATTACCATGCTCCTCGCCGGACTCTGGCACGGGGCAGCGCTCAATTATGTGGTGTGGGGCGGACTGCACGGCATCGCACTGTCGGCCCACCGGTTCCTCCGCATGGATGTCCTTCACCGCGACCGGCATTACAGGCCCGTGGGATGGCGGCTGTGGGGGTCGGTTTTCCTGACCTTCCATTTCGTCTGCTTCACCTTCCTCTTCTTCCGCAATACGGATTTTTCCGTCACCTGGACTATGCTCTCTCGCCTCTTCACCGATTTCCATCCTGAGGTGCTGGGACAGTTGCTCTCTGGCTATGGATGGGTGGTCTTCGTTATGGCGCTGGGCTTCATCGGCCATTTCCTGCCCAAGAGATGGCTCGAGGAGGTGGTCAGTTTCCTCTACGGAGGCGGACTGCTGGCGCAGGGCATGGCGCTGGTCTTCGTCATCTGGCTCATCATACAGGTCAAGAGCAGTGAAATCATGCCTTTCATCTATTTCCAATTCTAACGCTTATTCCACCATGACCATGCTTTACCGCTTCCGATACCTCTTTTCCCTCTGTGCCTCGGCCCTCCTCTCCGTAGGCGCGGCACAGGCACAGCTGGTGCCGCACGTCAATTTTAAGTCGGGCAGCAAATACTATCAGCAGCGCACGGCGCAGTTTGAGCGTCAGATGCCCGTCGATTCTTCCATGGTGGTCATGCTCGGCGACAGCCATACCGAGGGGGGAGGCGACTGGAACCTGCTGCTCGGTACAGGAAATGTGGTCAACAGGGGCATCAACGGCGACCATGCACTGGGCATCGAGGCGCGACTCTGCCAGGTGCTGCCGGGACAGCCCAAGGCGGTGTTCCTGCTCTGCGGGGCCAACGACCTGAGCTTCGGCCTCGCGGCCGAGACGGTGGCGGCGCGCATCTGCCATCTCATCGACACCATCTGCGCCTCGGCACCCCATACGCGCCTGGTGGTGCAGAGCCTGCTGCCCATCAATGAGTCGTTCGGCAGATGGAAAACACTCAAGGGGCGTACCGACGACATACCGGTGGTCAATACCATCATCGCCGGTCACTGCGCTGCCTTGAAAGTGCCGTTCCTCAACCTCTTCCCGCTCTTCACCAACGGCGAGGACAATGTCCTCGTCCGCGAACTCTGCAGCGACGGACTCCACCTCAACCACGACGGCTATGCGGTGTGGGCTGAGGCACTGCAGCCGTATATCGACTGGGTCAATGGGGTGGGGGATGCCGGACTCTTCTTCAACGACATTTTCCAAGATGAACCGCCATCACCCGATGCCGGCGCTCCCGGCACCGCCTCACCCGATGCTGGCGCTCCCGGCACCCTTCTGCCCGATACGATGCCAGACGATGCCGTCTCTCCTGATGCCGAATAGACGCTCCAACCAGAATGTTGTTGCAACCTATTTATTAACCATTAATTATATTGACGAATATGAAAAGATTTCTCCTAATGACGATGATGGTCTTCACGGCCTGCCTTTCCGTAAAGGCCCAGTGGGGACACAACTGGCTCACCGTCGTGGTCTACAACGACGGCTCGTTGGCGGGACGCTTTGTGCGTGAAACCGATTCTACCTATATTGCCAATCCCCTCGACTGGGAAGTGGAAGTGTCTAAATCAGAAGGTCGAAAGGAAGTGTGGAGCCCGGAAAAAGGGAAAGGCTTCGTAGTGCGTGCCGATGGTGTCAGAGGCAATATCAATGTGCGTAAGGGGCCGTCCACCCGCACTGCTATAGTTTCCACCATCACCGAGGCCGATGGCAAGAAAGATTATCCCGACTGCGCCTTCGACTGCCTGGGCAAGGTGGATAATTGGTACAAAATCAAAATCAAGGGCAAGATAGGCTATGTCCGTGAAGACCTCGTAGAATGGGCCGCCTACTACGCCGATTAGAAACCCCCTCCTACCATCCGATTACTCCGATTATTCAGATTACTCAGATTACTCCGATTACTCCGATTATTCCGATTACTCCGAAAAGATAAAAAGCGGCTTGCTCCACCAAGAGCAAGCCGCTTTTTTTAAAACCCTATATAAGCGTTATTTCTTCTTCAGCAGGTCGCGAATCTCAGCGAGCAGCTCCTCCTGGGTGGGGCCGGCGGGAGCGGCAGGCTCCTCTTCCTTCTTCGGGGTGAGCTTGTTCATAGCCTTCACCATCAGGAAAA
Source organism: uncultured Prevotellaceae bacterium (assembly GCA_900318915.1). Taxonomy (GTDB): domain Bacteria; phylum Bacteroidota; class Bacteroidia; order Bacteroidales; family Bacteroidaceae; genus Prevotella. The sequence goes on from ONMI01000046.1 coordinate 32,483, forward strand.
TACAGAAGGCGATAATCAGGAAGTCGATGATGTTCTGGATGAAGGCACCGTATTTCAGAACAGCACCTGCCAGAGGCTCACCGCCGTCCGGAGAGGGAATCATCATCTTGTACTCCAGACCCGAAAGGTCTACACCGCCAGTCAGCATACCGATGAAGGGCATCAGCACATCGTCAACCAGTGAAGTAACAATCTTGCCAAAAGCACCGCCGATGATCACACCGACAGCCATGTCCATTACGTTGCCTTTCATGGCAAACTCTTTGAACTCTTTAAAAAATCCCATAATTAATCTTTTTTAATGAACGAAATAATAATTAATAATGTTATATCCAGTTATGCGTAGCGCATAAAGATGTCGTTTTGTCAACTGCATTTTGCAATCTTCTGGCGGCAAACACTTTTTAACCGACCATTCTCGCTGCACAAGCCTTTTTTTGGTTTTATTAAGACTGTTGCGTATGCAAAATTAGAAAAAAATAGTAATTTTGTGCACGAAAACGGAAAAAAAATGTACCACACCTCAAAATTTGGTCGGTTTGTAAACATTTATCACGTTTTTTAAGGCAAAAAGGTAATAAAAAGTGAATATTTAATTAAGATATTTTCAACCCTTTTAAATAAATTAAAATAAAAATGACAAAAGTAGCTATTAACGGCTTTGGCCGTATTGGTCGTCTCGCATTCCGTCAGATGTTCGAGGCTGAAGGTTATGAAGTGGTCGCTATCAACGACTTGACAAGCCCCAAAATGCTTGCTCACCTCCTCAAGTATGATACCTGCCAGGGTGGTTTCGCCGGCAAGTTCGGTGAGGGTAAGCACACCGTAGAGGCAACTGAGAACTCTATCATCGTTGATGGTCAGGAAATCACCATCTATGCTAAGCCCAATGCTGCTGAACTGCCTTGGGGTGAACTGGGCGTCGACGTAGTGCTCGAGTGCACCGGTTTCTATACCTCTAAGGAGAAAGCTTCTGCTCACATCCAGGCTGGTGCCAAGAAGGTGGTCATCTCCGCTCCCGCTGGCAAAGACCTCCCCACCATCGTGTACAATGTGAACCACACGACCCTGAAACCCGAAGATACCGTTATCTCCGCTGCTTCCTGCACCACCAACTGCCTCGCTCCCATGGCCGACGCACTCAACAAGTACGCTCCCATCTGCTCGGGCATCATGTCTACCATCCACGCTTACACCGGCGACCAGATGATTCTCGACGGCCCGCAGCGCAAGGGTGACCTCCGTCGCAGCCGCGCCGGCGCTCAGAACATCGTTCCCAACTCCACCGGTGCTGCCAAGGCTATCGGTCTCGTTATTCCTGAGCTCAACGGCAAACTGATCGGTTCCGCACAGCGCGTTCCCACTCCCACCGGTTCTACCACTATCCTCATCGCTGTAGTGAAGGGTAAGGACATCACCGTCGAGGGTATCAACGCTGCCATGAAGGCTGCTGCCAACGAGTCGTTCGGTTACAACGAGGATCCCATCGTTTCTTCCGATATCATCGGTATGAAGTTCGGTTCGCTCTTCGATGCTACCCAGACCATGGTTTCCCAGATCGACGAGGACACCTATCAGGTACAGGTCGTTTCCTGGTACGACAATGAGAACTCCTACACTTCTCAGATGGTTCGCACCATCAAGTACCTCGCTGAGCTCAAATAATATTGAACTTACAGCCATCATTATAAAGCCGTCCGGAACCACCGGGCGGCTTTTTTGTCGATGGGTTGGCGCAGAGAACAATGGGCAACAACCTGCATCTACCGGCCGAAAGGCTCCAAACCCACGGCGTTAAGAAAAAATCGGCCTTTTCTTTGCCGTATGTCGGAAATAATTCGTAAGTTTGTCCTCCAATGCAGCGAATGATTACCATACTCGGACCTACGGCGTGCGGCAAGACGGCTCTTGCCACAGCACTCGCCGCCCGTCTGGATGGCGAAATCATCAGCGCCGACAGCCGGCAGGTGTACCGGCGCATGGACATCGGAACAGGGAAGGACCTGGCCGATTATCTCGTCGACGGAAAACACATTCCTTACCATCTCATCGATATCTGCGAGCCGGGCACCAAGTACAATCTCTTTGAGTATCAGCGCGATTTCCTCCATGCTTATGAGGATATCGTGGCAAGAGGCCGCCGGCCTGTACTCTGCGGGGGTACGGGGCTCTACCTCGAGGCGGTCATCAGGGGCTATCACCTATCACCGGTGCCGCAGAACGAAGCCTTGCGCCGGCAACTGGAGGAGAAGTCGATGGACGAACTCACCGCCATGCTCCGCAACCTGAAGGAGCAGAGCGGCAGCGCCATGCACAACACCACCGATGTCGACTCCAAACAGCGGGCCATCAGGGCCATCGAAATCGAACTGCACAACCTCGAGCAGCCGATGCCAGAACGGGAGGCTCCGGCTGTCGACTCACTCATTGTGGGACTCGATGTGCCGCGCGATGTGCGGCGCGAGCGTATCACACGGCGGCTAAGAGACCGCCTCCAGCAGGGCATGGTCGAGGAGATTCGCGGGCTGCTCGACAGCGGCATACCGGCCGATGACTTGATGTACTACGGTCTGGAATACCGCTATGTCACCGAGTTCGTGCTCGGCTTCACGTCCTATGAGCAGATGTTCTCGCGCCTCGAAATCGCTATCCACCAGTTTGCCAAACGGCAGATGACGTGGTTCCGGGGCATGGAGCGCCGCGGCTGCGTCATCCACTGGATTGATGCCATGCAGCCGCTCGACAAAATGCTACAGGCGGTGATGGAACTCGACAAGAAAAATACTGCCTTTAATATCAAACAGAATTAATAGAACACACCTATATATGGCGGAAGACAACAAAAGATGGGGCATCGTCTACTGTCCCAAAACAGGGGTGGTCAACCCGAAGAAAAAGTGGGCACGCATCGAGAAATGCCTCAAGGAGAAGGGCGTCAGCTACGACCATGTGCAGAGCGAAAGCGCCAAAAGCGTGGAAAGGCTCGTCAAGATGATGATCAACAATGGCTATACCACCATCATCATCGTAGGAGGCGACTCGGCGCTCAACGAGGCGGTCAACTGCCTCATGCACACCGACCGCGAGGTGAGAGAACAAATCACGCTCGGGGTGATACCCAACGGCACCATGAACGATTTCGCCCGATTCTGGGACTTCCGCGATACTGAACTCGAAGACAACATCGAACGGCTGGTACGGCACCGTGTGCGAAAGGTGGATATCGGATGCATACGATACACCAACCAGCAGGGCGAACGCTGCCGGCGCTATTTCCTCAATTGCATCTGTATCGGATTGGTGGCCTCGGTCATGAATCTGCGCAGAAGGGCGCACGGACTGCTTGGTGCTCTCTCTTTCATCCCTTCCTCGCTGCTCATGATCTTCCAGCGGCTGGAGTATAAGATGAGACTGCGCATCGAGAGCGATGTCATCGACCGGAAGGTTATGACGGTGTGCATCGGCAACGCACGCGGATACGGATTCACACCCAATGCGGTGCCTTACAATGGGCTGCTCGATGTGTCCGTGGTATATCACCCGCAGGTCACACAGCTCATGGAGGGTTTCTACCTGCTCTACAGCGGAAAAATTCTCAACCACGGCAGCGTGCATCCTTACCGCACCAAGGAGGTGACGGTCGAAAAGGCTGAAAGGGCGCTCATCGGCATCGACGGACGTCTCATGAACGCTCCCGTGGGCACATTCAAAGTGCAGGTGGAACAGGAAGTGGTCAACTTCCTGATTTAAAAGGTCATCATAGGGGAAAGGGTCGTCATAGGGCAAATGTCCCTTTAACTTCCCTTTAACTTCCCTTTAACTTCCCTTTAACTTCCCTTTAAAACCACAAATGTCCCTTTAACTTCCCTTTAACTTCCCTTCAAAACCACAAATGTCCCTTTAACTTCCCTTTAACTTCCCTTTAACTTCCCTTTAAAACCACAAATGTCCCTTTAACTTCCCTTTAATTTCCCTTCAGAACCACAAATGTCCTTTTAACTTCCCTTTAACTTCCCTTTAACTTCCTTTTAACTCCCCTTTAACCTCCCTTTTAACCTCCCTTTAACTTCCCTTTATTTAAACAGCTTCTCCTGCGAGATGGCCTGAAGGGCGTCTTCCTGCAGAATCTTTATCTTCTTGCCCTCTATCGCCACAGCGCCGTCTTCGGCCAGCGAGGCGAGCGTGCGGATGGCGTTGCTCGTCGTCATGTTCGACAGACTGCCCAGGTCCTCCCGACTCAGATAGATGTTCAGCGTCTGGCCGTCGCTCTCCATGCCATACTGGCTCTTCAGAAACAGTAACGTCTCGGCCAGACGGGCACGAATGTGCTTCTGCGTGAGCGTCACCGTGCGGGTGTCCGAATGACCCAGGTGGATGGCCAAATGACGGATGAAGGAGATGCTCACCTCAGAGTTGGCCCTGATTACCTCCATCATCACCTCAGAGGGAATAAAGGCTATCACCGAGGGCTCAAGCGTGGTGGCAGTGCTGCTGTGAAGCTCGCCGGCAAAGTAGGCACGGGCACCAAACAGCTCCACAGGCTTCACAACACGGATTATCTGGTTCCGGCCGCCTATGCCGTCCTTGAATACCTTCACCTTCCCGCGAAGCACCACCAGTATGTAGTGGGGCATGCTGCGGGCACTGTATATCACTTCTTGCTTGTTGAATTGACGCACTACCATGCGGGAGAGCAAAAGTGTTTCCTGAATGTCCGTCAGACTGGGCCACAATGTGCGGATGCCTTTTTCTATGCCGTCCAACTGAAAGCTCTTCTCTGTATCTTCTATCGTCATCTTATAAGGCTTTTCATATATATGGAAGGGGCGCTAATCACCCCAATGACCGCAAATTTACAATTTTTTCACAAATCGGGAAATATTTCTCTGTTAAAAAATCTCCTCTGCGGCTTTTTCTTTTCCTATTAAGAAAAAATAGGGCGAATATTTTGTATTAAATGCAAAAATTATTACCTTTGAGCAAAATTTACACCTCATCAATGTGAGGTGCGGATTTTGATGTTACTAACTAATGAAAAATATTTATTTCAAACCTTAATAGAACAACTATGAGCTATCTACGATTAGAAAAAGCGCTGATGACAAACCTGCAGGAGTCGCTGCCCAGGGAGCTGCTGAGAACCAACCGCTCCGGTGCCTACTCCTGTTCCACGATTGTCGACTGCAACACGCGGAAGTATCATGGCTTGCTCGTGGTGCCCATACCTGAGATGGACGATGAGAACCATGTGCTGCTCTCATCGCTCGACGTCACGGTGGTGCAGCACGGTGCGGAGTTCAACCTCGGACTCCACAAATACCAGGGCAACAACTACAGCCCCAAAGGTCATAAGTACATCCGCGAGTTCGACTGCGACAAGGTGCCCACCACGATTTACCGGGTGGGAGGTGTAGTGCTCAAGAAAGAGGTGGTGTTCCAGCACTATGAGGACCGTATCCTCATACGCTACACACTCGTCGACGCACACTCAGCCACCAAACTGCGTTTCCGTCCGTTCCTCGCTTTCCGCAGCGTGCGCCAGTTCACACACGAGAACCATACCGCAAGCCGTGAGTACACCGAGGTGGACAATGGTATCAAAACGTGCATGTATGCCGGATATCCCGACCTCTATATGCAGTTCAGCAAGAAAAACAGCTTTATCTTCCAGCCCGACTGGTACCGCGGCGTGGAGTATCCCAAAGAGCAGGAGCGCGGCTATGCCTCCAATGAGGACCTCTACGTGCCCGGCTATTTCGAGATGAGCATCAAGAAGGGCGAAAGCGTCGTCTTCTCCGGCTCTACCTCATCTATCAAGTCGAGCTCGCTCAAGAAATTGTTTGAGAGCGAGGTGGAGGAACGCGCACCGCGCGACAACTTCTTCCACTGCCTCGTCAATGCCGCACACCAGTTCCACAACCGCCAGCCCAACGACGACCGCTATCTGCTGGCCGGCTATCCGTGGTTCAAGTGCCGTGCACGCGACACCTTCATCTCCCTGCCGGGACTCACCCTCGCCATCGAGGAGCAGGACTACTTCGAACTGGTCATGAAGACCGCCGAGAAGGGACTCCGCGAGTTTATGGAGGGAAAACCCAACACCACCAAGATCTATGAGATTGAGCAGCCCGACGTGCCGCTCTGGGCCGTATGGGCCGTGCAGCAGTACGGCAAGGAGTGCACACTGCCCAAGGCTTACCAGATGTACGGCCGACTGGTCAACGACATCGTCGACTACATCGCCGGCAACGGACATCCCAATCTCACCCTCGAGGAAAACGGACTGGTACACACCGAAGGACGCGACCGCGCCGTGACGTGGATGAACTCTACCGCCAACGGACGGCCTGTAGTGCCCCGCTCGGGCTATGTGGTGGAGTTCAACGCACTCTGGTACAACGCCCTCCGCTACTGCGCACGCCTCGAGAACGAGTTCGGCGACAAGGAACGCGCCGCACGGCTCGAGGAAATGGCCGAGAAGTGCAAGGTGTCCTTCGTCGATACCTTCCTCAATGAGTATGGATATCTCTACGACTATGTCGACGGCAATATGATCGACTGGAGCGTACGCCCCAACATGATTTTCGCCGTGGCTCTCGACTACTCGCCCCTCTCGCAGGAGCAGAAGAAGGGCGTGCTCGATATCTGCACACGCGAACTGCTCACACCCAAGGGACTGCGCTCGCTCTCGCCCAAGAGCGGCGGATACAACCCCATGTATGTGGGACCGCAGACACAGCGCGACTACGCCTACCACCAGGGCACGGCATGGCCGTGGCTCGGCGGCTTCTACATGGAGGCTTGCCTCAAACTCTACAAGCGCACCCGACTCAGCTTCGTCGAACGGCAGCTCGTGGGCTATGAAGACGAGATGTACTACCACTGCCTGGGTACCATCAGCGAGCTCTTCGACGGCAACCCGCCCTTCCACGGACGCGGCGCTATGTCGTTTGCCATGAACGTGGCCGAGATTCTGCGCACACTCAACCTGTTCGAATCATATACCTATAAATAAAGGAGGAGAAACGATATGAAAGTTTTAATGTTTGGATGGGAGTATCCTCCTCATGTGTATGGTGGACTCGCCACAGCCAATTATGGTATCTCCGAGGGACTGCACGCCCAGGGAGATATGGATATCACTCTTTGTCTGCCGCGCCCCTTCGGCGATGAGGACCAGAGCGCATGCCGCATCGTGGCCATGTGCGCAGTACCTATCGCATGGCGTAACGTCGACCGCGACTATGTGCGCAACCGCGTGGGCAACATCATGGACCCTGACTACTATTTCCGTCTGCGCGACCATATCTATGCCGACTTCAACTATATGCATGTCAACGACCTGGGATGCATGGAGTTCGCCGGAGGCTATCCCAAAAACCTGCATGAGGAAATCAACAACTATTCCGTCATCGCAGGCGTAGTGGCACGCACCGAGGAGTTCGACATCATCCATGCCCACGACTGGCTCACCTATCCCGCCGGTATTCATGCCAAGCAGGTGAGCGGCAAACCGCTCTGTATCCACGTGCATGCCACCGACTTCGACCGCTCCCGCGGTAAGGTGAACCCCACTGTCTATTCTATCGAGAAAGACGGTATGGACAATGCCGACTGCATCATGTGTGTGTCGGAACTCACAAGGCAGACCGTCATCAACCACTATTTCCAGGATCCGCGCAAGGTGTTCACCATGCACAATGCCGTATATCCCCTGCGCCAGGAACTGCAGGACATCCCGCGTCCCGACCACACCAACAAGGAGAAGGTGGTCACCTTCCTCGGACGTATCACCATGCAGAAAGGACCGGAGTATTTCGTCGAGGCTGCCAGCCTGGTGCTCCACCGCACACGCAACGTGCGCTTCTGCATGGCAGGATCGGGCGATATGATGGACGCCATGATACAGCTCGCTGCCGAGCGGGGCATCGCCGACCGTTTCCACTTCCCGGGCTTCATGCGCGGCAAGCAGGTCTACGAGTGCCTCAAGGATTCGGATGTCTACGTCATGCCTTCGGTGAGCGAGCCCTTCGGCATCTCTCCACTCGAGGCCATGCAGTGCGGCACGCCCTCCATCATCTCATGGCAGAGCGGCTGTGCCGAAATTCTGAACAATTGCATCAAGGTGGACTATTGGGACATTCATGCCCTGGCCGATGCCATCTACTCTATCTGCCACAACGACAGCCTCTTCCACTATCTGCAGGATGAGGGCAAGCGTGAGGTCGACCAAATCACGTGGGAGAAAGTGGGCCGTAAGATAAAGGATTTGTATATCCGCACCATTAACAAGTAAATATTCTACGACAATGAAAACGATATGTCTTTATTTTGAGATACACCAAATCATTCATCTCAAACGTTACCGTTTCTTCGATATCGGTACCGACCATTATTATTACGACGACTACGAGAACGAGCGCCTTATCTCCGACATCGCCGAACGTTCCTATATGCCGGCACTGGGCGCCCTCCTCGAAATGGCCAAGGAGCATGGCAAGTATTTCAAAGTGGCCTTCTCGCTCTCCGGCGTAGGCATAGAGCAGCTCGAAATGCACGCACCGCAGGTGCTGGAGAAACTCCAGGAGCTCAACGAGACGGGATGCGTCGAGTTCCTCGCAGAGCCTTACTCCCACGGACTCGCCTCGCTCAAGGACGAGGAGTCGTTCGCTGCTGAGGTGCGCCGCCAGGCCATCAAGATCAAGGAGTACTTCGGACAGGAGCCGCAGGTGCTGCGCAACTCGTCGCTCATCTACAGCGACGACATCGGCGGACAGGCTGCAGCCATGGGCTTCAAGGGCATGCTCACCGAGGGTGCGCGCCATGTCCTCGGATGGAAGTCGCCCCACTATGTCTACAACTGCGCCATCGCTCCCAACCTGAAGCTGCTGCTCCGTGATGTCAACCTGAGCGACGACATCTCGCTCCGCTTCAACAACAGCGAGTGGGAGGGATACCCCCTCTTCGCCGACAACTACATCGAGCGCATCGCCAACTTCCCCGAGGAAGAGCAGATTATCAATATCTTCATGGAGCTCTCCGCACTGGGTATCGCACAGCCGCTCTCCAGCAACATCCTCGAGTTCATCAAGGCGCTGCCGGTTTGTGCCAAGGCCAAGGGCATCACCTTCTCCACACCTACCGAGATCTGCATGAAGATGAAGAGCGTGGGCTCACTCGATGTGCCCGACACACTGTCATGGGTCGACGAGGAGCGCGACGTGAGCTGCTGGCTGGGTAACCCCATGCAGCGCGAGGCATTCGACAAACTTTACAGCGTGGCCGAACGTGTGCGCATCGCCAACGATCCGCGCATCAACCAGGACTGGGACTACCTGCAGGCTTCCAACAACTTCCGCTTCATGACCACCAAGCCCTCCAACGTGGGTCTGGACCGTGGTATCTACAGCACGCCGTTCGATGCCTTCACCAACTACATGAACATCCTGGGCGACTTCATCACCCGTGTCAACAGCCTCTATCCCGAGGAAATTGAGAACGAGGAGCTCAACTCGCTGCTCACCACCATCAAGAACCAGGGCGACGAGATTGCCATGAAGGACAAGGAAATCACACGCCTCAAGGCAAAGGTGGAGAAGATGCAGGCCGAGGAGGACAAACTGAAGGCCAAACTCGACGCCGCTGCCGACAAACCCAAGAAAGCTCCTGCCAAAAAGAAGGCTCCCGCAAAGAAAAAGGAAAAGGAACCCAAAGCTGAATAAAGCAGATTCTGACCTCTATTTTTTGAATTAAAAACTACGGATTTATCTGATTTATCTGATTTAGATACAGCAAAAATCAGCCTAATCAGTGAATTAAAAACTACGGATTTATCTGATTTATCTGATTTAGATACAGCAAAATCAGCCTAATCAGTGAATTAAAAACTACGGATTTATCTGATTTATCTGATTTAGATACAGCAAAAATCAGCCTAATCAGATAAATCCGTAGTTTATATTGTTTAGTGTATGCCTTTAGGCGTACTCACCAATATTATCTTCCCCGCTCCACGATTCTGTTTGATTTTGATATGATTTTGAAAGATTTCTCGCTCGCAGAGCGACTCCAAAAAAATCCCCGACTCATCTGAGCCGGGGATTTTTTCAATATTCCAATTTAAAGATCTTAATCTTTCATTTTTAATCTTTAATCTTTAATATTTTCCACGTCCTTCCAAGAGAGACTCACCTTCTTGCCGTTACGCACATAAATGCCCGGCTGTGTAGGCTTCTCGATGCGAACACCCTGCAGCGTATACCAGTTGCCGTCGCTCGGCAACTCACGCACGCTGTTCACACCCGTCGTCTCGTCCTCGAAGTTCAGGCCTAAGAATCCGGAGTAGGCTTCCGCCACTTCCGTCTCCACCTGCAGGTAAGCCTTCCAGGCACCGATCTCACCAGCCGCTTTCAGCGTGTGGAAGCCCACGGAGCCGTCCTCACCCTTGCTCAGCACCATGTTGGTGTAGATGCCCTCGGTGGGTGTCACATAGGTGGGCTCTAAGGTACCCTTCAGCAGGTTGGCATACTGCTTCATGTTCTGGTCGTGCTCAATGGTGTAAGTGCCCGGAGTAGCCTTGATCAGAAGCGGGGTCTTCGGCATCACATGGTTCACCTTCACCAGTTTCACGTTGCCGTCACCGAAGCTCGACACCACAAAGGCCTCAAGGTCATCGTCACGGTTCTCGAAGGTGAGGCCCGACATGCAGCAGTAGGTGGCGTAGCCAGTGCTGCCCACTTCAAGCTCATGCTGCTCCCACTCCACATGCACGGTGTACGAGAAGGTGGCTTTCTCATAGAAGTCGGTCTCGGGCAGGGTGGCTGTCACAGTGGCGGTTCCCACGCTCCTCAGAACCTTGGTGGTGCCGCCGGAGCTGATGACGAATACTTCCGTATTCGACGAGGAGTACTTGATGCCGCTCACGCCCTCAGAGGTAACGTTCAGCACGGGATAGACGGTCGTCTTGTCCTGACCGCTAGCCTCTGCGTAGTCAAGGTAGGCGGTCACCTCGTCTTTGTCGAATGAGGCCTCATACTGTGCCTTCAGCACTTTTACATGCATGGTCACAGTCTCGGCGGGCACGATGCCGTTGCCGGCATAGGTGGCTATGATGTCTGCCTCTCCCGGTTTCAGCACCGTCACGGAGAACATTTCATTGTTGGTATACTCGGCTCCAGTTTCAATCTTCAGGATGTCTGCGTCGCTGACGCTATAGGTCACGTCCACACCGTAGGGATTTGCGAAAGGCAGGTAGTAATAGGCCGTGTTGATGGCGTTGAACCGCAGGTCCTCGTCACCGAAGGCGTCTTTCAGGTTGTCCCAATAGAAGGCGATGCCTGCCTTCGTGTCTACAGTGAGTTGATAGGAGGCTTCTTTGCCGTCATAAGCCACTGTACCGGGCACCGTGGCCTTAATCTCGGATTCTCCCGCACCGTTCAGGGTCACCACTCCTTCTGCTGAAATGCTGGCCACTGCGGGGTTGGAGGAAGTGAAGATAACTTCCTGTGCCTTGCCATTTATGGTGAGTTGCGGCAGCTCTTCTATTGCTGTGAAACCAATAAGAGCCTTTGCCTCGGCGGCACTGTAGGCCATTTCAATGCTGCCTTTGTTCACGGTGAGGGTGAATTGGGCGGTCTCGATGGGTGTCACCGTGCTGCAGGTGGCGGTGATGACAGTGGTGCCGATGCCGGTGAAGGTGACGACTCCTTCACCATCAACCGTTGCCACGGTCTCGTCGCTTGAGCTGTAGGTCACAGGGAAGTTGTATTCATTGGAGAGTACAGGCCATTCCACGTCTTCTCCATAGGTGCAGGTGATTTCGTCTTTGGAGTAGGCCAGACCGGCGGCTACTTTCAGCACATGCAGCGTGTAGGAGGCTTCATCGGCCAACAGGGCTCTCGCGGCATCGCCTTCGAAGCTCACGGTGATGGTGGCGTCACCTTCGCCTACAGGGGTGATGGCTCCTGTGGTGGCATCTACGGTGGCCACCTCGCTATTGGAGGAGCTGTAGGCCAGGGCGAGGTCGGTCAGATTGTGGTTGTTCAGCACGGGCAGTCCGGCCACGTTCTGCTGTCCCACATAGGCGGTCATCTCTTCTTGTTCGTAATAGAGACCTGGCTGGTATGGGAATTCAAAGTGGTTGCCTACCTCGTTGTTGGCGGCGTCAAACTGTGCCCAGGCTTTTTGCCCGGACCAGTCGCCTGCGTCCTCAGGGAAAGTATAGTCCATAAAGGCTTGGTAGGTTTCCTGGCTGTCAACAAAGAAAGCGCAGTTCTTCACATTGTAGAAGGGTACACTCTGTCCTGTGCAGCCATTGGCGACCTGAGGTTGGTGCATTCCTTCAGCAGCGTGTAGCCGGTAATGCTTTTGCAGTCGGGCAGTGTGATGGACTCCAGAGCGGTCAGACTATTGAAATAACTGCCAGTAATGCTCAAATTGGCATATTCGCCCTCGGCGAAGTTGATTTCTTTCACCGTCTTCTTGTTGGCAGAGGAGAAGGGACTGCCTTTTATCTCTGTCAAGGTAGACGGGAAGTTGATTCGCTCCAGACTGTCAAGACCGTTGGTCATGGTCGATGCTACAGTTTTGAATCCTTCGGGCAGATTCAGTGTCTTAAGGCTCTTCAGACCGTTGAAAGCACCACTGGTTACCGTTGTCAACGTGGTGGGCAGCAGCAGTTGCGTCACGGGAATCTTGCTCTCGGTTGTGCTGAAGGCACCACTTGGTATGGAGGTGATTTTTGTTTCTGAAAGGTCGATGGTCTTCAAACTGCTGCAGCCTTTAAAGGTCTCGTAATCTTTTTGCAGGGCAGTTAAGGAAGCGGGCATCTTGATGGTCTCTATTCCTGTGTAGGCGAAGGCTTTGTAAAGCGTGGTGAGCTTGCTGCCTTCGGCAAAGGTGACACTCTTCAGGTTCAAGCAGTTGTGGAATGATGCTCTCCAAAGAGGAGCAGTCCATGAAGGTTTCCTTCCAGATGTAAACCAGACCCTCGGGCAGGTTGATGTTCTTCAGGGCGGTCATGCCCTTAAAGGGGGTGACGGGCTCGGACGCTTTTCCTCCAAAATTATTGAATGTTACGGTTGCGGGCAGCACGATGGTCTCAATCGAGGTCTGTCCGGTAAAGACGCAGCCTGCGGCTATCAGACTCTCCACACGGCTCAGGTCTACGGTCTTCACAGTGTTGATGCCGGTGAACACACCCTCTTTCAGACCTTTCACCACATATTCATGGTCGGTGCCTTTTTCGGTCACCTTATTATATAGAGTATAGGTCTCCTGGGTCAGGTCCACGGGGATGAGCAGCATTTGGTCGGCATCTTCTATCTTCACCTTCCACTCCACACCGGCTTCGTCTACAAGGTACATGACTGCTTCAGCATATACCGTCACGCTGTAGCTGGCGGTGGAAGCCTCATCGGTGGCGGTCTCGTCTGCTGTGGCGGTGATGGTGGCGGTGCCCACACCCACACGGGTCACGGCTCCTGAGGCTGCGTCCACGGTCACCACGCTCTCATCGCTCGAGGTGTAGGTCACGGCCACATTGTTCGGGTTCTGCAGAACGGGGAAGACCGAGGCGGCCGGTTCGGTGTCCATATAGAGCGATATCTCGTTGTCGCCCTCGAAGGCGAGGGCACCGGCGCGGCGGTTCACGGTAAGCGTGTAGCTCAGCTCCTCAGGATTGGGCAGCACACTGTTGCCGGCGAAGCTGGCGCTGATCACGGTGCTGCCGGCACCTATGAGTGTCACCACGCCCTCATTGCTGATGGTGGCCACGGTCTGGTCGCTCGAGCTGTAGGTCAGCGGCAGGTTGTTGGGGTTGCCGAATGTGGGCAATGCCTCAGTGCTGGCTCCGTAGGTCAGCGTGGCGGCCTCGGCGCTTACGCTCAGTCCGCTGGTCGGGGCGTTCACTGTGAGGTGATAGCTGGCGCTGCCGCCCTCTTCGGTGGCGGTCTCTTCCGTCGTGGCGGTGATGTCGGCCTCACCGATGGCCTTCAGAGTCACGGTGCCGTCGGCGGCCACTTCGGCTATGTCAGTATTGCTGCTGGCGTAGGTCACCGTCAGGCTATGCGGGTTCTGCAACTTCGGCAGTAAGTCGTCGGTGGTGAGGCCGAGCGCTGCCTCATAGCTCTTGGCAGAGAAGGCCAGACCTGCAGGCCGTTTGGTCACGGTGAGGGTATAGCTGCCGGTGGCGGAATGTATTAATTCCTCTCCAGCATAATTAGCTGATATTATAGTTGTACCTACTCCATTAATGGAAATTATACCATTGTTCTCGTTGACACTTGCCACTTGTTCTTCAGTGCTTGAATAAGAAATGGGTAAGTCTATTTCTTTTCCTCTGTCATCAAGAATAGTGATTTCTGGGATATTAAAATTATCTCCAAAAACAACATTTAAGACGGAAGGACTAAATGAAATAATGGGTGTATATTCATGAACATCTACAAATATTTCATATTTGTTTCCTTTATCATTATTCTCCGCATCTAAAACTTTCCAATATTGATCTTTTTTGAAATTGTTTAGTGCTGTTTCTGAGGGAAGATAAAAGGTGCAATCGTGTATGTCATCAAATGTTGTTGCAATTGTTTGAGGTATCACGACTTCCTGGTTCATGTAAACCTTTCTTAGGTTGACAAGCCCTTTAAAAAGTCTTGCTGGGTAACGATAAGTCTTGATAAGAGGAGGTAAATGAATTTCTTTTAGAGGAATAGTTGAAGGATCAGATGATAGCCAATTGTTACTAAAAGCAACAGTACTTTGTGCTGTAAAATCTATTTTTTCCAAGGCTATGCAGCCATCAAATAAATTATTGCTAATTGATGCATTTAATGTAGATGGTGTGGAAAAAGATTTTAATTTAGAACAATTTTGGAAGGCTTTCGAATTAATGTAAATTATTCCTTCGGGAATAATAATACTTGTCATTTCAGTGCATCCATCGAAAGCACTTGCTGCAATTCCTGTCACGGTATATCCGGCTACCTGTGCCGGTACAACGATGTTGCCTACAATCTGTTCCTTATTGTTGGGCTTGATGGTGGCATTGGTGCCTGATTTTGTATAATACCATTCTATCCCTGTCTCGGGGTCGGTCCAGGTGTATCCAAATCCTTTTACCGCAAAGGAGAAAAGGAGCATCATCACCATCAAAATTCTATATCGTCTCATATCTGTCGATTTTTTTGCTTGGTACATCATTTTAAAAGATAGGGAAAGCAGCGTTTTCATTTCACTACCTCCTTTCTTCCATTATGGATATACAGGCCGGGCTGCGTGGGCTTCGCAATGCGGGCGCCCTGCAGGTTGAACCACACGTCGTGGTCCTGACCCGTGCTCACCGTGTCGATGCCGTCGGTGTCATCGTCGAAGACGAGTTGCAGGCCGTTGGCGGAGTTGGTGGCGTTCATCACCGAGGTGAAGACCTGGAGATACGACTTGTGCGGACCGAAGTTGCCGCCGGTGGTCGTGTAGAAACTGGGTGTGCCGTCGGGAGCACTCAGAACCAGGTTGGTGCAGTCGCCCTCGGTGGGCTTCAGATTGATGGTGTAGGGCACTGCCTTCAGCAGGTTGGCATACTGGCGGCCCACATTCACCACGGGCACGGTGTACTGCCCGGCAGGACCTTTTATCACAAGACCGGTGTTGGCCTTGCAGGTCTCCTTCACCTGCACCATGTACACGGTAGAGGCATCGTAGCTCGACACCACGTAGGCCTTCAAACCGTACTCTTCCTCTAGATTGGTGAAGTCGAGGGGATAGCTGGCCGCATAGGTGGTGATGCCCAGCGAGCCGATGGTCACCTCGGCGGTCTCGGGATAGGCCACATTCACCTCATACGAGCAGGAGTCGGGCATATAGAGATAGGCTTCGCCGGCGTAGTGGGCGGTGATGATGGCCTTGCCGCCGTCGTGCACCGTCACATTGCCTTCCTCGTCCACAGTGGCCACACCGGGGCAGGAGGAAGTGTAGGTCACGTGCTGGTCCGCGGGCTGAAGCAGGGTGAACTGCACCGTGGGCAGCGGGTCACTCACACCGCCCTCAAGCGTGGCGCTCACGCTGGGAGCACTGAACTGCATACCCACTCGCTGGGCGTAGACATAGCGGTTGTTGTAGCCGCCGTCGTCTTCCAAAAAGTCTTCGTAGTGGCAATGCCAAGCCATTCCGTGAGGTGACAAGTCCTCATCACCAGCTTCGGGATAATAGTCCGAATTGTCCGAACCCCACAGGTTGTAGTTGCTTTTGGCGTCAAGACGTTCCCAAAGCTTCACTTCCTTGTCTTCCTGGGTATACACATCATGCATCAGACTGGTGTAGTTCAAGAAGTCTTGATATACGTCCTCGTCTTTCACATACACCTCGCAGTTGTTCAGGTGGGTGAAGTGCTTGTCACCGCCGAAGTTCCTCTCAATCGCATCGCTGGTGCTGGTGGCAAACGGACGCTGGTAGTCGTCGTTGAAGTAGGAGTCCCCGCTTTTGGTGTCGAGAACACTGGGCTGGCAGTCGATATAGAGCTTGCGCAGATTGGTGCAGCCGGAAAGGAATTCCCGGGCGTTGATGGTCTTCACGTTGGCCGGGATGTGGAGCTCTGTAATCGAATAGCAGTTGCGCAGGAAACCGGTATTGATGGTGGTCGTCCCTTCGGGCAGCACCACTTCCGAGATATTCGGACAGTCGGCCAGGAAGTTGGGACCGATATATTTCAGAGAACTGGGTATTGTGATAGAGGTGAGGTTTTGGAATCCTGCCACCGCACTGCCGCCTAAGGTCGTGAGATGATCAGGAAGCGAAATGGAGGTCAAACCGGGGGCGCCGCGATAGAAACCGGTGGGAAGGGAGAGACAAGTGCTGCCTTCAGCAAAGGTCACCTCCTTCAGATTGGGACAGTTCACGACATCAGTGCCTTTTAATGCCTCGAACATGCCTATCATCTGGCCGTCTGACGTTAGTCCATAAATTTTAGTCAAGGAGGCGGGGAATTGGATGGACTCCAACGATGTGCAGCCGCCGAATGAGCAGGTAACCATACTTTCCACTCCTTCGCCCAATTTCACCGTCGTCAGATTAGAGCAGTTGTAGATAAAGTGGTAGTCGATTTCGGTGTTGTCGGCACCGTCTTCTATCTCAAAGGTGGTGAGGGCGGTGCAATCGTGGAAGGCGCCCATGCCGATATATTGTATGCTCTTGGGCAGATGTACCTCCTCAAGAGCGGTATTGAACATAAAAGCATTCTGGCAGATGAACTTCAAAGTGGGAGGAAAAAGTATCTCCTTCAGGTTGGGGTTATAGTTTATGCTGACAACGGTCTTATCACTTCCGATGCTGTCGATGGCGGTGTTCGACATGTCCAGACGGGTCAGGTTGGGGCATTCGTAGAGACTACCTAAATAGACGGCTCCGTCTTCCCACGTCACTTCACGAAGGGTGTTGTTGGCACTCTGAATCAAACTGCCACCGGTGGGATTTTCCTTCACGGCCCGTGAGATATTCACCTTCTCCAAGGGGCAGCTGGCAAACTGATTGCCCCAGACATCTAATACACCGGTGCGTTCGCCACGGGGGAAGTTGAACTCCTTCAGACTGGTGCAGCCGCTGAAGGTGCCGGGATACATTTTCTCCATCTGGCTGGGGGCGGTGAAAATAACTTCTTCCAGCGAGGTGCAATCAGCAAAAATGTAACCTTTGCTGCCGCCGCCTAACTCCTTCACGCTTGCGGGGATGGTGATGCTGGTCAATGCCGTGCAGCCTCTGAACGCTTCATTGGCAATCGTCGTAAGGCCCTCGTTCAGACGCACGGTGGTCAGCGATGTGCAGTTCTTGAAACTGCTGTTGCCCACAATGGTGGTGGTGGAGGCCAGGTCTACCTCGCGCAGCTTGCTGAAACCCGTGAAATTGCTGGTGGAGGTGTGGGCCGTGCCGCGCAGGTCGAGCACTTCAAGACTCTCCTTTTGGTCGGTGAAGACGACGCTCTTGGTGAGAAGGCCGTTGCCTTCGCGGAATACAACCTCCTTGAGAGCGGTGCAGCCCGTAAATGGCATAAAGTCGCCATAGTTGGTGTAGGTCGTCTGTGAGGGAAAGGACACGCGCTCCAGCCCCGTGCAGTTCAGCAGCATATTGTTGCAGAGCGCAAGCTTCTGTCCCTCGGGCACATCGGGGAGGACCAATTCCGTGAGGGAAGTGCAGCCGCTGAAGGCTTCCTCGCCAATCGAGGTGAGGTAGCCGCCTGCGGCAATGGTGACGGTCCGCAGACTGGTGCAGCCCTTGAAGCAGCTGCAGTAGCTGGCGCCGGTCATACTTCCTATCGGACCGA
>ONMI01000043.1 GCA_900318915.1 uncultured Prevotellaceae bacterium
TGAGGTAGCCGCCTGCGGCAATGGTGACGGTCCGCAGACTGGTGCAGCCCTTGAAGCAGCTGCAGTAGCTGGCGCCGGTCATACTTCCTATCGGACCGATGTAGCGCAGCGAGGCGGGCAGGGTGATGGCGGTGAGGCCGGTGCAGCCCTCGAAGGCGCTCGGGCCAATACGGCACAGCGAGGTGGCCTGCGTCAGGTCGATGTCGGTGAGTTGGGTGTTGCCCTTGAAGGCATTGGCGCCGATGGTGGTCACGGCATATTCCGTGCCGCCGGCATTACTCACTTTCTGCGGAACGGTGTACGTGGCCTGCGTGTTGTCCGTCGGTGTGATGGTCACCGCATCGGTGCTCACCGTGACGTTCCAGGCTCCGTCGGCAGAAACGAAATTCACATCAGCTGCCCGACACAGTAGGGCAGCAAGGGTGAAAATCGTGAACAGATAGAATCTTTTCCGTTTCATACAGGTAGTATAGGTTTTTATGTTTCGATTATTTCTCAATGAAAGTGGTCATTTCAGTGAAGTGTGTAAACGAATAGTTGTCTCTTGAATCGCAGTTAAGAAGGATAGTCTTTTTGGGCGTATGCCAAATCTTTGCAAAGATAATAATAATGTGCGATACTGATAGGTTTTCCATAGATTATTGTTTCTTTTTTAACAAATTTTTTAAAGATTTGTTTCCATTTGTGTGTAAACCCAACCATAACAGCTTCTCATCCTCCACGAAAAGTCGACCTAAATAACGGGACTTTTTCCCGCTTCTGAAAAATTTTCATGATTTTTTATTCGCACAATCAATTTTTTGCATTATCTTTGCAACGATTTGTGGACAGTGCTTCGATAGGGAAGCACCCCGATATTGACCACTATCAACAGTTCTTACCACGAAAGTCAAGAAAAACAATGGGCAGACGCGTATTTTTATACTTGTTACTTTTCTGCGCATCCTTCACAAAGGGATGGGCGCAGGAGTCGTTCACACTCAATGTGGGAAGCACAGGTTATGCTACCCTCTATTTCGACAAGGCGCTCTCCTTTGAGAGCTTCGGCAACGACCTCAAAGCCTACGGGGTGGCGTATGTGACCAACGGAAAGGTTACCCTGAGCCGGGTCGGCGTGGTGCCGCCCAAAATCGGCGTGGTGGTCAAGGCGACACAGCCGGGCACGTATAACATCCCAATCGTGGAAAGTCAGGATGTGCTCGTATCCCTCATGAAGGGCGTGCTGGAGGATACGGAAATCACCGCCACCATCTTAAAGGGTGGGGTGGAGTATACCAACCTCGTGCTCAGCAAGGGCAACCAGGGGGTGGCCTTCTACCGCGTGGCTCCGGAGGGAGGTACCCTCGCGGCCAACAGGGCGTATCTGCAGGTCAAGTCATCGGCCCTGCCGGCCAGTGCCGTGAGCATGGCGTTCGATGATGAGGAGGCTACCGACGGCATCAACCAGATTGTCGGCAGCACCGCTGACGGCGATGCGTGGTTCACCCTCCAGGGGGTGCAGGTGGCGCAGCCCACCCAGAAGGGCGTCTACATCCATCAGGGACGCAAAATCATAGTCAGATAATATTTGTATAATTAATCATAATGACCAGACAATGAAAAAAATCTATTGTAAACCTGTGTCTGAGAGGGTGTTGCCTGAAATCCTGCGGAATGTCATGGATAATTTTGAGACGGTCAGCGAATCGGCAACAATGTCTGTCATCACAGACGATCCGGTTGATCCGAGTGATGCCCTGAGTGGTGACTCCCCCATCTGGGACGACACCCAAAAGTAATCAAAAACCTGTTTTGAATGAAAAGCCGCAGCAATGTGGCTTTTTTTATACAAAATGGTCAAAGATAAACTACGTATTTAAACTACGGATTTAAACTACGGATTTATCTGATTTGACTGATTTTTCCTGTATCAATATCAGAGAAATCAGAAAAATCCAACAACGATGGTACCATCGACTCGCGCTCCTCATCCTTCAATGTGTGGGACGACTGATACACCCACCTGCATCACGTAAAGAAGGCTCCCCCTCGGGGAGCCTTCTTCGTTTATCGTAAATAAATATTTTTTTTAAGCCTTTAGGTGTTCAGGAAAACCACTATCAGGGTAATCACTACAAGGGCGGCTATCACCTCCAAAGCGATGAAAAGCCATTTCTCAATAAACTTCCTACGCTTGATGGCACGCAGACTCTGACGCTTGAAACGGTCGGAATCGTCCTCATGGTGCTTCCTACGACGACTGCTGCTCGAACTGGAACTGCTCGAACTGTGGTGATGGTGGTGGTGATGGGTGCTCGATGAGGTGCTGTTAGAGGCAGAACTGCTCTGCATTTCATTTTCAGTAGCCATATCTTTCCTATTTGTGGTTTTTCAAAAATATTGCTTGTTCTATAGTAAGACTGCTTTTTAATCGCTGCAAAGGTAAGCATATCTTTACAAATAGTTAATAACAATTGGTTAATAAAAGTTAAACGGTCGATTCCGTCACCTAAAAGAAAGGGTCGGGAATCGATTCCCGGCCCTTTCGTAGGGTATAAGTAAGCTTGGAGTGGGGCTACATCAGGGCCACCGTCAGACCGGCCATCACAATGCTCACCATCGACATGAGCTTGATGAGAATGTTCAGACTCGGACCGGACGTGTCCTTGAACGGGTCGCCCACCGTGTCGCCTACAATGCAGGCCTTGTGGGCAAACGAACCCTTGCCGCCGAAGTTGCCTTCCTCAATGTTCTTCTTGGCATTGTCCCAGGCACCGCCGGCATTCGCCATGAAAACGGCAAGGGTGAAACCGCCGGCCAGACCGCCTACCAGCAGGCCGAGCACACCGGCCACACCCAGCACCATGCCTACGATGATGGGTATCACAATGGCCAGAATGGAGGGCACTATCATCTCATGCTGGGCGGCACGGGTGGAAATCTCCACGCAACGGCCGTAGTCGGGCGTGCCGGTGCCTTCCAGAATGCCGGCTATCTCACGGAACTGACGGCGCACTTCCTGCACCATCTTCTCAGCGGCGCGGCCCACGGCTTCCATCGTCATGCCGCAGAACAGGAAGGCGGCCATGGCACCGATGAAAGCGCCTACCAGCACCTTCGGATTCATCAGGTTCACCTGGAAGTAGTTCATGAAGTCGGGTATCGTGGCATCGGTGGCCGAAATCACGTCGCCGGCCACATTGGTCAAAGTCTCACCGGCGCGGGCCATCGCTATCTTGATCTCTTCAATATAGGAGGCCAGAAGGGCCAGAGCGGTGAGGGCGGCGGAACCGATGGCAAAGCCCTTGCCGGTGGCGGCGGTGGTGTTGCCAAGGGCATCGAGGGCGTCGGTGCGGTGGCGCACTTCCTCGCCCAGAGCGCACATCTCGGCGTTGCCGCCGGCATTGTCGGCAATGGGGCCGTAGGCGTCGGTGGCCAGCGTGATGCCGAGCGTCGACAGCATGCCCACAGCGGCGATGCCGATGCCGTAGAGACCGTGCGACAGACTGGCCGACGACATGCTCAGGTCGAAACCGTTGGCGCACAGGTAGCTCAGCATGATGGCCACACCGATGGTAATCACGGGGATGCAGGTGGAGATCATGCCGGTGCCGATGCCCTTGATAATCACAGTGGCGGCGCCGGTCTGGCCGGCCTCGGAAATCTTCTGGGTGGGCTTGTAGCTGTGAGAGGTGTAGTATTCGGTGGCCTGACCGATAATCACACCGGCTGCCAGACCGGAAATCACGGAGAACGACAGACCGAGCCAGTTGTCAATGCCCAGCAGATACAGGATGAGGAACGAGGCGCAGGCTATGAGCACGGCGCTCACATTGGTGCCTACCGAAAGCGAGCGGAGCAGGTCCTTCATCGTGGCGCCTTCCTTCGTGCGGACCAAGAAAATGCCCAGCAGCGAGAGGAACACACCCACGGCGGCGATAATCATCGGGGCTATCACAGCCTTGAGCTGCATGCCGTCGGCGGCACTCGCGGCAAAGGCGGAGGCACCAAGGGCGGCGGTCGACAGCACGGAGCCGCAGTAGCTCTCGTAGAGGTCGGCACCCATACCGGCCACGTCGCCCACATTGTCGCCCACATTGTCGGCGATGGTGGCGGGGTTGCGCGGGTCGTCCTCGGGTATGTCGGCTTCTACCTTGCCCACAATGTCGGCACCCACATCGGCGGCCTTGGTGTAGATACCGCCGCCCACACGGGCGAAGAGGGCCTGCGTCGAGGCACCCATGCCGAAGGTAAGCATGGTGGTGGTGATGGAGATGAGGCCGTCGGCGTCGAAGTAGTTGAGCACCACAAACCAGATGGCGATGTCGAGCAGACCAAGGCCCACCACCGTCAGACCCATCACGGCGCCGGAGCGGAAGGCAATCTTCAAACCGGCATCAAGACTCTCGCGGGCGGCATTGGCCGTGCGGGCAGAGGCGTAGGTGGCGGTCTTCATGCCGAAGAAACCGGCCAGACCGCTGAAGAAACCGCCTGTCAGGAAGGCGAAGGGCACCCACGGATTCTGCACGTGCAGACCGTAGGCCATGAAGGCGAACAGGGCGCAAAGCACCACAAACACGATGCACACTACTTTGTACTGTTGTTTCAGATAGGCCATGGCGCCTTTGCGCACGTAGAGGGCTATCTCTTTCATGCGGGGCGTACCTTCATCGGCCGACATCATCTGCCTGAAGAAGTACCAGGCCATCGCCAGGGCACATATGGAGGCCACCGGCACCAACCAAAAAACTGAGGGAATGTTCATGATATTAATGTTAAAAGTTGCAATCTGTACCAATTGATTGCAAATTTAATTAAAATTGTTAATTTTTCTTGCTTTTCCGCGCTTTTTTCTTGTATAAAATATGTTAATGGCCAGCATGCTGGCCCCTAGAAACCCTAGCCCCCCCTACAAACCCTAGAACCCCTAGAGCATCTAGCCCCAAAAAAGCGGGGCTTTTGCCCCGCAAAAGCCCCGCCTT
The DNA here is from genome assembly GCA_900318915.1 of uncultured Prevotellaceae bacterium. Classification (GTDB taxonomy): domain Bacteria; phylum Bacteroidota; class Bacteroidia; order Bacteroidales; family Bacteroidaceae; genus Prevotella. Next base: position 4,962 of record ONMI01000043.1, read on the forward strand.
GAAAAATCTCTCTAATAATCCCGCTTAGAAGCGGAAGTCGAGCTCGATGTCCACAAAGTTGTAGTCGTGGTTGGCCAGCGAGCGGTCGTTCACACGGGCATACTCCGAGGTAATCTCCAAGTTCTTGGTGATGAAGTAGTTCAGACCTACCTCGTACATCGTCTTCTGGGTGTCGGCGCACTTCGACGGACGATAGCACTGATAGCGGGCCTTGGCGTGCAGCTTCGACTTGATGACAGGCACAATGCCGAACACATACCAACCGTCGGCCTTGTCGCCCTTCGAATAGTCTATCACATTGCTGCCGATGCCTTCGGCTGCCCAACCCTGGCTGTGCAGATACTCGGCACGGAAGGTGTACTCGTCCTTATCCCACTCGGCTGAGAGGCAGTAGCGGTTCAGGGGCAGGTTGCGGGTGGTGCCCTTCACGGGGTCGAGCATCTTGCCGTGGCTGCCCTTCCAACCGAAGGCGCCGATACGAAGACCGCTCACGGGCATTACCCAGAGGCCGCCGATGATGTCTTTGTGCTCGTTCTTGTCCTTCGTGTTGATACCCTCGCCGTTGAACACACCTACCTGATAGTGCAGGTAGCGGTGGCCGTCGGAGGCGGGGAACAGGTCGCCCTGCAGCTGAACACCGATGTCGCGGCCGCCGGATGACTTCTCACCGGCACGGTCGCCGAAACCGGACAGACGGTTGATTACGTCGGCATAGGCATACCAGCCCTGGGTGATGGGGTGGGTGGGGTTCTCAAAGGTGAAGGGGCGCTTGAACTGGCCCACACGCACGCGGGCTTCCTTGTATTTCACCCATTCGGTGTAGAGGTCTACCAACTGGACGGTGGGTTCACCGGGACCCTTCGAGTTGGTGCCCTGAATCTGGGCGCGCCAGTCGAAGTCGCCGATTTTGCCGTCCAATATCATACGGAGCAGACGGAGGTTGAACGAGTTGTTCTCGTCGCCTTCCTTGTCGTCGCCTTGGTACTGCAGCATGCCGTAGCCGCTTAACTTGATGTTGTCGTACCACTTCTTTTCGTTCTGTGCTTGGGCGCTCACAGTGGCGAGGGCCAGCAGGCAGAGGAGGATGAATCGATTTCTCATGGTTGATTGGATTTAGGTGTATTAAATATATAAGTATAAAAATTATTAATGTGTAATCGCCTGTTCTCTTCTCAGCAGCAACACCACATTCTCCACATGGGGGGTGTGGGGGAACATGTCCACGGGCTGAACGGCGGCCACACGGTAGTCGGTGTCGAGAAGCGACAGGTCGCGGGCCTGCGTGGCGGGGTTGCAGCTCACATACACGATGCGCTGCGGAGCGGCGCGCAGGATGGTGGCCACCACGTCGGGGTGCATGCCGGCACGGGGTGGGTCGGTAATCACCACATCGGGACGGCCGTGGCGGGCAATGAAGTCGTCGCTCAGCACGTCCTTCATGTCGCCGGCGTAGAACAGGGTGTTGTCGATGCCGTTCAGCGCACTGTTCACACGGGCGTCTTCTATGGCCTCCGGCACGTATTCGATGCCGATCACCTGACGGGCCTGACGGGCCACGAAATTGGCTATCGTGCCGGTGCCGGTGTAGAGGTCGTAAACCAGCTCCGCACCGGTAAGACCAGCCAGACGGCGCGCCACACTGTACAGCACATAGGCCTGCTCGGTGTTGGTCTGGTAGAAACTCTTCGGGCCTACCTTGAAGCGAAGGCCTTCCATCACCTCGTAGATGTGGTCCACACCCTTGAAGGTCTGGATGTCGAGATCGCCGAAGGTGTCGTTGCACTTCTGGTTGTCTACATACAGCAGCGAGGTAATCTGGGGGAAACGGTCGGCCACATGTTGAAGCAGACCGCGGGCGCGCTCCTCGTCGCCGGCCTCGTCGAAGTGAAACTGTATCAGCACCATCCACTCGCCGGTGGCGGAGTTGCGGAGCATGATGTCGCGCAGCAGACCGTGCTGCGCGCGAAGGTCAAAGAAGGTCATGCCGGTGGAGTAGGCGTAGTCGCGGATGGCATTGCGTATCTCGTTGTGAAGCGGGTCCATCAGCCAGCACTGCTCGATGGGGAGGATCTTGTCGAAAGCGCCCGTGATGTGGAAACCGATGGCGTTGGGCTGCTCCAAAGGAACACCGGAGGCCACTTCCTCGCGGGTGAGCCAGCGGCGGTTGCAGCAGCCGAACTCGAGCTTGTTGCGGTAGAAACGGGTGTGCACGGAACCTAATATGTCATTAAACGGGGGAAGCTCCACCTTGCCGATGCGCGACAGCTGGTCGAAAACCTGGCGCTGCTTCATCTCCAACTGGGCGTCGTAGGGCAGATTCTGCCACTTGCAACCGCCGCAGACACCGAAATGGGAGCACATGGGCTCGGCACGCCGCTCGCTTTTCTTTACAAAACGTATCACCTCCGCCTCGCAGTAGTGGTGCTTCTTCTTGCGCACTTGTAGGTCCACCACGTCGCCGGGAACGGCAAAGGGCACAAACACCACCATGTCGTCGACACGGGCCAGCGACTTGCCCTCGGCGGCGCAGTCGGTGATGAGGACGTTCTCTAATATGGGAAGCGGACGTTTCTTGCGTGACATTTTTCGTAGTATTTGGATGTGATGTGCAAAAATAGGCAAAAACTTTCAAAATCCATCTTTTACACACTTATTTTTTGTCAGACTATGCTTTTTTTTGCTGTCTTTTTACAATTTTATTGTTTTTAAGAAAAAAGTGTAGAAAATTTGGACTATTTTTTTGTCTTTTGATACCAAATGCGTATATTTGCAATGAATTTAAAACAAACGAAGACTGACAAGGAACATAGATAGTTGCTTTAAATGACAAATGACAGGAACTTAATCCTGTATCCCAAATATTACCATCTGAGCACCCTCGGTGCGGAATTTTGTTAAAGACAGTCATCTATAGGATGCTTCTCGGCGCTCAATGCCTGTTTATGTGGCCATAAATGCCATTATTCACAATAGGTTTATATAGCAGATAATTCAGAAAACAACTTAAATATTCATTATGAGAAAAATCTTTACTTTATTGTTTCTCTCAGCTGTCGCGCTGAACAGCTGGGCTGGCTTTTCGTACACCTACGACCAGCCGAAGGACTCCCTCTCGGTGAAGTATGAGAAGACGACGGGCGAGGACCCCAACTTCTTCAACAACAACATCGGTAGCTTGAAGGATGAACTGAAAAATAAGTATGGGACGGTGTCCACACTTAATCTTGTGGGCGACTTCGGGACGGCCGACGGACACAGCGACAAGATTTGTGAACTGGCATCGGCGCTCGCTCCCTCCGAGGGTATCAACCTCGACCTGCGCAACACCAAGTTCAAGTCGAGCTACACCATGTCCAAGACGGAGTCTACCTATGAGGCCTTCGACGGAACGGTGCACCCCACCATGGCCTATACGTTCAACATTCAGTGCGGCCTAAACCTGAACAATGCTCAGGGGGTCATCAAGGGACTCACCTTCCCGGAAAATGAGGACTTTAAGGCTGTGCCGGCCAACTTCTTCAGAAACGGAGGCAAATTAGAGTCGCTCACCTTCCCCGACTATATCGAGGTGATTGGAGAGGACGCTTTCTATCAGAGAACCACGCTGAAGAATGTGCGCTTCCCGGTCAACCTGAAGTATCTCGCACCGCAGTGCTTCCAGTACTGCAGCGGTATCGAGGTGGTCGACCTCTCCATGTGCACCCAGCTCGAAACCATCTGCTATGAGGCCTTCGAGAGATGTAGCGGCATTACCAAAGTGCTCTTCCCCGCAGGAGAAACCCTTACCGAAATTCAGAACGACGCCTTCTACGACTGTAAAGAACTCGACATAGTCGATATGTCGGTGCTGGAGGGACTCCAGGCCATCGAAAAATGGACCTTTGCCAACTGTAAGCTTTCACAGTTCCAGTTCCCGCCCAACATTACGTCCATCGACCAGTATGCTTTCTATCAGTCGGGACTCGTAAATGCCGACATGTCGGAATGCCACAAACTGCATACTGTCGAGACATTTGCTTTCTCTGAGTGTACTAAACTCAATCTCGTCATCTTCTGCTCGCACCCCAAGAAAATCTACGGTGCCGTGGGATCCGGTGCCTTCTACAACTCGAAGAACATCAAGACCGTCGAGGTGGTCTATTGCGATAATACCGACGTCACCAAGTGTGTCTGCATGAACCGCGCGTTCGACTACGACGTGACCGAGGGACAGACCGAAGGCTCCGAGTACAGCGTGGAGCGCTGCGCACAGCTCGTGTTCGACTACAACGGAAAAGCCAGCAAACCCTATACCTCGGCCACCGACTTCTTCGTGGGCAACTACAAACTCACCAAGGTGATCACCCATGAGAACCTGCTGCTCTACTGGCGACAGATTCCAAAGGATGGCGTGGTCAACGGCGAGGGTGGTGAGCAGTATGCCGGCAACGGATGGCTCGAGTTCCTCAACACCGGAAACGAGTTCGTGGTGCCCGCAGGAGAGTTCCTCAGAACCTACAGCCGCACCGCCGGTACCGGACCGGTGCTCCTGCCCAAACAGGTGCACGCCTACAGAGCACTCGACTACAAATCGCTCGAGGAGAATGACGAGGGCAAGACCGTAAGGGGATGGATTGTGCTCAAAGAGCTCGTCACCACCAAAGACGGCGAGACCTACAGCTATGTGCCCGAGGAAACGGGTGTGGTGCTCTGGTCGCCCAAACTCTCCGAAAAAGACGGTATCCTCGTGCTCCCGGGCTATGAAGGCAACGATGTGACCTTCAAGAAGTATCCCAACACCGGAGACGAATTCGTGCTCACCGACCCCGACAACTCCACCAACGTCAACATGCTCATGGGCTCCTTCGGAACCGGCAAGGAAATGGCCGCACCCGTATGGCCTTGGAACTTTGAGGAGGATATGTACGAACTGCCGAAACAGTTCCGCAACTTCGGTCTCACCACAGCAGTGAAGAACGGACAGGATGTGTACATCTGGCGCCGACTCAAACCCGGTGTGCTCCGCAGCAACCGCGCTTACGCTCAGCTGCCCGTAGGGCGCTTCACCAACAACGATGAGAATACGTCCGAGATGCCCGACCTCGACCGCGAGGACAACGGCATGACCATCGACAACGGAGCCATCGGCTACATCTTCGACGGTGAGCAGGACGGCATCACCACCGTGGGTGAGACTGTCGTCGACAGCGATGCCTGGTACACCCTCCAGGGTGTGAAGGTGCAGAAACCCACCAAGGGCATCTATATCCACAACAACAGAAAGGTAGTTATCAACGATTAATTTTCAAGGAGGTCAGAATTATGCAGAAAATCTATATCCAGCCCCGTATCAATATCATGGTGCCCGATAAGGAGTTCCTCGCAGGTAAAACACAGGACAGCCATGGTGAGCAGGATCCTGGCACCATCCTTGGAAACCAAGGCTTCTTCGACGATGAGGAGAAGAACACCGACGGCAAAATCACCGGAGGCGCCACCAATGTGTGGGACGACTAATCGCTGATGCTTATCCGCCCGTTCACCGCAACGGGAGATGACGAATACTAAAACGTAGATGGAGACCCGCGTTCCGACCTGTACCAGGTCAGAGAACCGGTCTCCATCTACGGTTTTTTTGAACCAGACCTCCCCTTAAAAACCCTACAAATGTCCCTTTAACTTCCCTTTAACTTCCCTTTAACTTCCCTTTAACTTCCTTTTAACTTCCCTTTAACTTCCCTTCCCTTCAAAACCACAAATGTCCCTTTAACTTCCCTTTAACTTCCCTTTAACTTCCCTTTAACTTCCCTTTAACTTCCCTTCCCTTCAAAAACCACAAATGTCCCTTTAACTTCCCTTTAACTTCCCTTTAACTTCCCCTTTAACTTCCCTTAAAAAACCACAAACTTCCCTTCACCTCCCCTTCTTATAATAATTTTCTTTAAATATTTTGCCATTTGCCGAAATTACATTAAATTTGCACTAGTTATCATTTTGTACTTTGAAAAATCAAAATTCTACTATGAGTCAAAAAAGAGTTTATACCTTTGGCAACGGAAAAGCCGAAGGTAATGCTAAAATGCGTGAGGAACTTGGTGGTAAAGGTGCCAACCTGGCCGAGATGAACCTCATCGGCGTGCCCGTTCCCCCGGGATTCACCATCACGACCGACTGCTGCAACGAGTATTACAAAGTGGGACAGCAGAAAATCATGGAGTTGCTCAACGACGACGTGACCGCTGCCGTGAAGCACATCGAGGTGCTCATGAACTCCAAGTTCGGCGACAAAGAGAACCCGCTGCTCGTCAGCGTGCGCTCCGGTGCCCGCGCCTCCATGCCCGGTATGATGGACACCATCCTCAACCTGGGCCTCAACGACGAGGTGGCTGAGGGTATGGTGAAGAAAACCAACAATCCTCACTTCGTCTACGACTCCTATCGCCGCTTCGTGCAAATGTACGGCGACGTGGTGCTCGAAATGAAACCTGTCAACAAGGAAGACATCGACCCGTTCGAGGAAATCATCGAGAAGGTGAAGGCTGAGCGCGGCGTGAAACTCGACAAGGACCTCTCCGTCGAGGAACTCAAGCGCCTCGTGGTCCTCTTCAAAGAGGCCATCAAGGAGCGCACCGGAAAAGACTTCCCCAACGATCCTATCGAGCAGCTCTGGGGCGCTATCTGCGCCGTGTTCCGCAGCTGGATGAACGAGCGCGCCATCCTCTACCGCAAGATGGAAGGTATACCCGACGAGTGGGGTACCGCTGTCAGCGTGATGGCTATGGTGTTCGGTAACATGGGCGACACCTCCGCTACCGGTGTATGCTTCAGCCGCGACGCTGCCAACGGTGAGAATATCTTCAATGGTGAGTATCTCGTCAACGCACAGGGCGAGGATGTGGTGGCCGGTATCCGCACACCGCAGCAGATTACCAAAGAGGGCTCACAGCGCTGGGCAAAACGTGCCGGCATCTCCGAGGAGGAGCGCGTGGCCAAGTATCCTTCCATGGAAGAGGCTATGCCCGAAATCTATGCCGAGCTCAACGGCATCCAGGACAAACTGGAGCACCACTACCATGATATGCAGGATATGGAGTTCACCGTGCAGGAGGGCAAACTGTGGTTCCTCCAGACACGTAACGGCAAGCGCACCGGCGCCGCTATGGTGAAAATCGCCATCGACCTGCTCCACGAAGGCATGATCGACGAGAAGACCGCCATCATGCGCTGCGAACCCCAGAAGCTCGACGAGCTCCTCCACCCGGTATTCGACAAGGTGGCCCTCTCGCAGGCTAAGGTCATCGCTCAGGGTCTGCCCGCTTCGCCGGGTGCCGGCTGCGGACAAATCGTGTTCCACGCCGACGACGCAAAGGCTTGGAAAGAGGAAGGCCACAAAGTGGTGCTCGTGCGTATCGAGACTTCGCCCGAAGACCTCGCCGGTATGGCTGCTGCCGAGGGTATCCTCACCGCTCGCGGTGGTATGACCTCGCACGCTGCTGTGGTGGCACGCGGTATGGGCAAGTGCTGCGTCTCGGGCGTCGGCGCTCTGAACGTAGACTATAAGAAGAAGACTGTGGAAATCGACGGCGTGGTGTACAAGGAGGGTGACTACATCTCCATCAACGGTACCACGGGTCAGGTCTATGCCGGTGAGGTGCCCACAAAGGCTGCCGAACTGAGCGGCGACTTCAAAGAACTCATGGACCTCTGCGACAAGTATACCAAACTCACCGTTCGTACCAACGCTGATACGCCCCACGACGCACAGGTGGCACGCGCCTTCGGTGCTAAGGGTATCGGACTTACCCGTACGGAGCACATGTTCTTCGAGGACCAGAAGATTGTGGCCATGCGTGAGATGATCCTCGCCGACAGCGCCGAGGGTCGCGAGAAAGCACTCGCCAAACTGCTGCCCTACCAGAAGGCTGACTTCAAGGGTATCCTCGAGGCTATGGACGGACTGCCCGTCAACATCCGCCTGCTCGACCCGCCTCTCCATGAGTTCGTTCCCCACGATCTCGCCGGTCAGGAGACCATGGCTAAGGAAATGGGCGTAAGCGTGGAAGACATCAAGCGCCGCGTGGACAGCCTCTCCGAGAACAACCCGATGCTGGGTCACCGTGGCTGCCGTCTGGGCATCACCTTCCCCGAAATCACCGCCATGCAGACACGCGCCATCCTGAGCGCAGCCTGCGAACTGAAGAAAGAGGGCAAGGATCCGAAACCCGAGATTATGGTGCCCCTCATCGGTATCCTCTATGAGCTCAAGCAGCAGAAGGCTATCATCCAGAAGGTGGCCAAAGAGGTGTTCGAAGAGTATGGTGTAGAGGTGGAGTTCGAGATCGGTACCATGATCGAGATTCCGCGCGCTGCCCTCACCGCCGACCGCATCGCTACCGAGGCTGAGTACTTCTCATTCGGTACCAACGACCTCACACAGATGACATTCGGATACAGCCGCGACGATATTGCCAGCTTCCTCCCCGTCTACCTCGACAAGAAAATCCTCAAGGTGGATCCCTTCCAGGTGCTCGACCAGAATGGTGTGGGCCAGCTCGTGAAGATGGCTGTGGAGAAAGGCCGCAAAGTGCGTCCCGACCTGCGCACCGGTATCTGCGGTGAGCACGGTGGCGATCCCACCTCGGTGAAGTTCTGCGCCAAGATTGGCCTCAACTACGCCAGCTGCTCGCCCTTCCGCGTGCCCATCGCACGCCTCGCCGCCGCGCAGGCTGCTGTGGAGGAGTAATTAAGCACTCTTATATAATGTAAAGGGACTTGCTCAGTTGTGAGCAAGTCCCTTTTTTAGTCTTCGGAAGAAAGCTTCCGACGATTATTGACTAAAAACGTCGCATAATTTGCGATAATTTGCAGATTTGTTTGGCTATTCGACAATAATTTCATATTTTTGACGCAGAATTTGCGGCGTTATTTAATAGCGAGGAACCAGTAAGCAGCGTTATTCGTTCTGCCATTGCCCATTTCTGGTTTGTAAGCATTCATCCCTTCGAGGATGGTAATGGGCGGTTGGCCCGCATCCTATCAGACATGCTTCTTGCTCGTGGAGAAAAGAGTGATTTCCGTTTCTACAATGTTTCATCACAGATTAACAAGGACAAGAATCACTACTATGACATTCTGGAGCGGATGCAGCATGGAGATGGCGATATAACGGAGTGGTTGGTGTGGTACATGCAGAAATTGGTGGATGCAATTGATGAGGCAGACACCATCGTCACCACAATCCTGAATAAGAGTTTCTTCTGGCAGAAGGCATCGGCAGTACCAATGACCGAACGTCAGACCCAGATGCTCAACCTCTTTCTTGACGGCTATGAAGCAAAGATAACATCAAAGACATGGGCAACATTGGCAAAGTGCTCGAAGGACACTGCCATACGTGACATCCAGGATCTTGTGGATAAGAATATCCTGATAGAAGACATTCCCGGAGCCAAGCGCCCAAGTTATTCTATTGTCTATGATTCAGAGGACTTGACACAGTTCTTCACAGATATAAACATCACTGAAGAAAATGGCATTCCGTATCTCAATGCTTTATATAAAGGTAAGAAAACTATCTGCGAAAGAATTTTAAGGCTCGATGCAGACAGATACCAGAAAGGCGATTTACCTTTGTCTAACCTGCTCAGCAAATACTGCTCATATTTCGTTGCTACGAGCGTATAAAAAACGTGAAGAATGTCTCGCAAAAGAGCCGCCAGTAGTTTACAAAAGCACTGTAATTCGTTGATTATCTACATCTGTTAGCCGCTGCGCAGACAGTTGTGGAGGAGTTAATAAGGAAATATACTCTTGATATTGGGGTATTTATAAGTTATTTTCTTTGGTTAAAAATTATGGCGGATGCGCAAAATATCATATACGTTACTCGCAATACTCATTAAGCCGAGACTTATTATCAGGGTGAGGACGGTAGCTGAAATAATACGGGAGTTCTGGGCGAGCCACAGTAGGAAGCCCGACTGCACATGGGAGGTGAAGAGCGGCACGTCGGCAGGCATGGACAGGACGAAGGCCAGGGTGACGGCTCCACTGATGATGCCCACTACGAAAGCGGCAACCATCGCCATACGGTAACGACGAAGCGTGGTCTCCTGATATCGTCGGACATACTCCACGGCATCTAACCGGCGGGTGAGTGTGGCCATGAAGTCGGCCTTGTCATCGAAATGCGGCTGTTGGGAGAGGAACATTTCCTCGAGTGCTTTGTCTTTTGTCATAACTGCTGTATCTCCTTGCGATTTAATCATAACCTTAGTCTTTCTTTCAGTTTGTCGCGGCCCCGCGAGAGTTGCTTCTTCACGGCATCCTGCGAGGCATCGGTGATGGTGGCAATCTCCTTGATGTCGTAGCCGCTGAGATAATAGAGCGTGATGGCCGAGCGTTCCTTGGGTGATAGGGTGCGAAGGGCGAGATAGAGACTTTGGTGCTCAAAACTATTGTCGGCGGCATTGGGGCTGACGAGCGACCGAGCCTCGTCGAGCGTCGCGGCCGTGCGCATACTTGCCTTGTGGTTGAGGAATGTGTTGTGGGCAATCTTGAAGAGCCACGAGCGGAAACGGCCTCGGTCCTGATAGCCTGCCGACGAGAGGTAAGCCTTCACCAGCGCGTCCTGCGCCAAGTCGTCGGCGTCGCCCTTGTTGCCGCAGCAGAGGGCGAGCAAGAAGCCGCGAAGTGCCTCCTGCTCACGCTCTACCAGGGTGATGAACTGCTCGCGTGTCACTTGTTCTCGGCTTGCATTACCAGTAACTGCTCCTCTGCCTCCATCTCCTTGGCGAGCATCCGCTTGCCTACATAATAGCTAACAAGGAAAGCAATGCCTATGCCCGAAAGACCTGCTCCGAATAGGCTGAATTGTTGAAGTGCTGCAGTCGGCATTCCGCCAACAAAGGCCTGAACGATGCAGAAGCATATCAAGGCAACACCGAGGAAAGTAATGATACTGCCCCACAGCAGCTTCGTCAGCAATTTCTCCTTCAGCAGTTTCTTCTTGGGAGAGATCTTCTTCATCAGTTCCTCGATGTCCATATCGGGGTTCTTCTCGATGGCGGCCAGCACAATCTGTGTGCGCTGGTTGGTCTCGTTCATTGATTGGCGGATAGCAAGCCACACGACCATAATGGGCAGTACGCATCCGCAGGCGATGGGTACTAAGATGGCAACTAATTCTTTCATAATTCTTTCTTCTTTTTTATTGTTATTCTTTTGTTTTCTTGAACCGATTCACTATAATAACAGTTCAGAAAGACAAAAGGTGACATCGGCTGGATTTTTTTAATCCGAAAACATGACTGGTTACAATAATCTATACAGGAAGAATGGTAGGTTCTTGTTAATAATGCCGAGGACATGCCATCGCTTGGTGACATATGCTTTTGATTTCTTGCGGCGGATGGCAGCGTATATCTGGTGAGCAACCTTATCAACAGACATTACCCAAAAGAGACCTTCGCCCTTTGCCATTGCTGTATCTACGAGACCGGGACATACGAACGCTTCTGGGCTTATCTTTCTGAAACTCTTCGGCCAACAGAAATATTTTTTCCAAGAATGTGCGTGTAGGAACAACAGTTCTTATCTTGCAATTGGCATCTATGTCTTCCTCTTCAAAGGTCTCACCAATTAATGAGTGAATGTAACGTTCCTCTGTTGGTTCGTCCATGGAGAGGCAGCTAATCTCGATCTTCACACGCGGAGGAATGTAAGTGATAGTGTCTTCAATGATGGACAGATAATGTAGCAGTATGACCGTAGGATCTTTGTCTGAGTCTATAGGTTTCCATTTTCCATTCTTGTCTTGCACTTGGGTGACATTCTCGATGGTGTACCCGGTGACACCCATGCTCTTTAAATGTGAGTCAATTTGGGCCGAAAGTTTTTCTTGTATATACTTTCGTGCCAGCTTCTTCAGTTTATCGCGTTGGTTTTTGTTTGACTTCTCTATGCCAAAGAAAGAGTGGCTGATGGCTAAGTCGATGTCCTCAGAAAAACGTTCAATAATATTGAAACCTTTTGAGAGTGACGTGCCTCCCTTGAATATCAACCATTCACGACAGTCCGTCTGGAACAGAGCTTTCAACGTGGCAGTTACCCACCAGTCCTTTTCTATAGCCACTTGATTGACACCAGGATGCGTGGCTTCCGTCTGTTGTAGCATCGCTAGACGATCAACAAGCTCGTTGTTTAACCAAAGTTTTCCCATTGTCTTTATTCTGTTTTAAGCATCGGTTTTATGATTCGTTTCATCCATGCAGGCATCAAATCCACGTCACGCATCAATGATTCTTTGTTTGGTTCTTTTGATATAAGTGAATTAATCGTCTGCAGTTCGTTATCGGTTACATTCTCTTGCTTTAGCGACCTAAGAGCTTGGACCAATAAGGCAATGAGGCGAGTCTCATAGCAGAAATTCTTAGGGACACCGCGTTTCAAAGTTACCTGACGATTGGCGAGTTTAATTGTCCTCTCGCTGCCTGTTGTCAGGTATGTATAATTCATTGGAACCTGCGTAGATAGCCCTAGTATATTTAGCGCTGTCATGCCTGAAGGTAAAACTTGGGCATTATCACGGGTTGCTATAGCTTGTACCACTTTATCAACAGTGGGAAGTACAATTCCGAACCGACTTCTTCGAGGTTTGGCATAAATGCCTTGCGCAATCTTTGTCAATGCTCCCTCATTGGTCAGTTCTGACAAGGTGCTACCAACAAACTCAGCGTGATATTCTGGGAAGTCAGAGCGAAACAGAATACTATCTTCAGGCATCGCTTCTATGCGTTGCCTTAAGGTCTTGCTATCTATAGAATGTCCGTTTACCATAAGACCTTTGAAATTTTGATGATTTTTCAAATGCAAAGATAGGCATTTCATTTGAATAAACCATACCTATTTCGGAAATTTCTTCTTCTTTGGCGATGACTTCTATGTTTGGGAGCAGGACGAAAAATATGCGGAAGACCATAACCAGAACGTTGTAGAAGACGTTTTTGGTGATGAATGTAAAGGGCGCGGCTATGCTCGCAGAGTTTTATTTGCCGGTGTCCTTACAGACTTTTCCGATGACAATGGAGAAGGTATCTATACTGGAGATGTCATAAAGTTGGAGAAAAAGGATGAACCTACCGAGTATTTTGCTGTTGGAGCATGGAGCCGAGAAGAAGGGAAAGGCGAGTATTGTTTCATCCTTGACAACCACAACTGGTCTTTGGAAGAATGTCTACACCAAAATTATCACATGACACGTGTAGGTACAGTGTTCTTCCAATTGGATGCAAGTGATTTCGTTGGTGTCAACCAGCGTGTCATGGGCTTTAATGGGTGGAGAGATACAGGAGAAGAAAAAAGCAGAAAATCTTAATGGCAAAATTTACTCCCAACTTCGACCAAGAACCATGGAAATATCAAGGTCTTGAGACATTGGGAGCAGAATATGATTGGAGATAACAAAACATATATATTATGGAACAAAAATTGGACTACGGGCGAATATTGAAAAGAAAACCAATGATTGGCATTGAGGTGGATTGGTTGGAAGGAAATTCATCTGCCGCATCAAAACCGAATGCCAAGAAACAACATCCGGAGTATAAGAGTACGTTGTCAGAAACCTCACGGGACAAATGGGAAAAGATAACAGATTTATTGTATTGATGTTATTGAAGATATGCAAGACTTTGCAGCAATAGACTTTGAAACGGCAAACAATGAACGCAGTAGCGTTTGCTCTGTGGGAATCGTCATTGTCAGGGATGGTGAGATTGTAGATTCGTTCTACTCTCTCATCCAACCAGAACCGAACTATTATAATTATTGGTGCAGCCAAGTACATGGTCTTTGTCATGAAGATACTGACTCTGCTCCTGTATTCCCTAAAGTATGGGCGCAAATAGAGCCGTTAATTCAGGGCTCATAAAACAGATAATAATAAAATTGGATCTATATTTACAAACCTATGTTCTGAGTTTCTGCAGTTCGCTAATTCTCCAATATGACTCTCAGAAGTCGCGCATGGCAACTTCCGTATGACGGACACACATGCCGAGTTCTCGGGCTCTTGCGAGTATTGCCTGGCCTGTGTCCATGCCTGTCCGCAGAAAGCATTGACATTGGAGCGCGAGCGGAACCCACAGGCGCGTTTCCGAAACGAGAACATTTCGCTTAGAGATATCAAAGAGGCAAATCATCAGAAATAATTGACTCAAGATTATGCTGACGATTAGAGCATTATCGTGTATGTTGTGGCTTTGCCTATTGTCTTGTTCAAGTCAAGCAGAAGAGCCTTCCATAATTTCTAAGACCATGGATGCTTATTACAACCGCCAGACCCATATCAATGATGTGATGAACGACCCTGCATTTGGCGACTATGGGCGACTGATATTCCCTGTCAACACAGGCTATTGGAGCGGCACGACACTGGAACAACTCGACCTGACGTGGTACAACTACATCGACCCCGACAAGACAGTGGAGGTGTGCAACTATCTCCGCAACAATGCTGCCGACTGCTTCATCGATATCTACACCGAAGCCGAGAAACAGGCTAACCCGCAGTTGCGCAACACGGGGCTGTTTTTCTTCAGAGGTGACACAGGGAAGCCCTTCGCTATCTGCAATGCGGGCGGCGGCTTCTCCTATGTGGGTGCCATGCACGACTCATTCCCTCATGCCCTCGAACTCTCGAAACTGGGCTACAACGCCTTCGCGCTCATCTATCGTCCCGACGATGCCTACGAGGACCTGGCACGTGCCATCACCTACATCTGCGACCATGCCGACGAATTGGGCGCCAGTCGCACAGGCTACTCGCTTTGGGGTGGGTCCGCTGGCGCACGGATGGCAGCCACGTTGGGCAACAGTGCCAACCTGTACTCGCTGACAGGCCGCACTGACTTGCCACAAGCCTCGGCAGTCATAATGCAATATACTGGCTACACCACTGTCTCACAATACGATGGTCCCACCTACGCCTGTTGCGGCACTAACGACGGCATCGCCTCGTGGCGCACCATGCAGAGCCGTCTCGAAAGCCTCTCAGCCCTCGGCATCCCCACCGAGTTCCACTCGTACAACGGTCTGCCCCACGGCTTCGGCCTCGGCCTCGGCACCGTAGCCGAAGGCTGGCTCATCGATGCCGTCCGTTTCTGGCAGCAACAGTCGGGTGCAAATGACATCCGTTCAGCAAAAGCCAATACAAGACAACAAAACTCCATCTACTCCCTCAACGGCACTCGTCGCAATGCGATTCAAAAGGGAATCAATATTGTGGATGGGAAAAGGTCGCGTTTTAGTGAGAGAAATGTAAGCTTGTTTACATTTCCGAACGTGAGCGAGCTCGAACGAAGTTCAAAGTTCATCCAGCAATAAAAATATTGTTCATAAATTTGCGAACACCCAAGACTTTTTGTACCTTTGCAGCCGTATGATAGTTACATTCGAGCAGACATACCTACAGGAACTCTACACGGAGGGCAAGGTAAGTGATAAAAAACACCGCTTCCAACCTCAGATTGTCAGCAAGTATGTGAAGGTTGTCAACCTGATGAAACAGCAGGAAAATGTATTAGGGCTGACCAAGTACGGCTCGCTGCACTACGAGAAACTGCACGGTGACAAAAAGGGAGTATCCTCCGTTCGTGTCAACGACCAGTATCGCATTGAATTTACGGAAGGCATGGAGGCTGGCAAGCAGATAGCCACGATATGTAACATTACGGAATTGTCAAACCATTATAAGTAGAAGGAGGACGAGATATGACAACACTTGAAGGAGTAAATCCGCAGATGATAGCAAACAACCTGAAGCCCTTTCAGCCCACCCATCCCGGCGAGGTGTTGAAGGACGAACTGGAATACCGTGGCATTTCGCAACGCGGGCTGGCCAAGAAGATTGGCATATCCTATTCCGCCTTCAATGAGATGCTGAATGGCAAGCGGTCGCTCAGTCCTGAACTGGCCATGATGATGGAGGCTGCCCTCGGTGTGGATGCCGCCCCCCTGCTTGCTATGCAAAACGAATACGATATGCTGATGGCCGAGCGCGACGAGTCGTTTATGGAGAAGCTCAAGCATATTCGCCGTATTGCGGCCATCTTCTAATAATAGGAATAATGTGTAGCATCAAAACAGATACGCCAATGGACAGATAAAAGTACAAACGACATAAAGGAATAGCGTCCGCTTTTCAACCGTACAGGTCGAAGTTATTTCCTTTGAAAACAGAAAAGTATCCCGAACTCGCCAATGTCAAACGCATCATATTCAATATCCGACAAGCACGAGTTGATATGCACGGCATCTTGTAGAATGTGAAGTTAAGGTCCTCCAGCCCGGCGACAATCAGCAACTTGCCGAAGAAATGACTCGACTGTTGAAGGCTTACCATCCTTGGAAAGCTATCCGCTTGACCAATAAATTCCAATTTATGTGCAAGCCGAGTGCAGAGCCAAGCTTGCTTGAGCTATGCCGAGGCGAAGCCAGAAATCGGACAAATTCCAATTTAGAGAACAAGAACATAATAATCATTCATTTGAAAGGTCTTGGCAGAGACCAGAGCCGCGACTCGAAACACTCCGAGGTAATATGAAGAATTCATAATTGCAATCTCTTCTGTTTTTGAAATCGCAATGATAGTGCAAAAATACTCAATTTGATTGAGTTTTATTGATGATTCGGTATAAAAATCAGAACCTTGAGGACACAGATATTTGAATAAGATGAAAAGGCCTCAACATGAATACATAAACTTTAAATATTAATATGGAAAGCAAAAAACAAAACAACGACAATGGCAACAGCCTGTCAATATTGTGGCCTTGGCCGTAGGCTTTGGTGCATACGGGTACTTCAAGGTAAAACAGTGGGTACACTACACTGTCATTGAAAACACTGAGAAGCCCATCACTGGCTACACCATCACAAAGATATCTGCGGATGAACACCGACCCTACAGGCACAGAGGCTATAACGATGACAATGAGAAAGAAAGGACGCCCGACTACTACATGGAGGTGTGGTATCAAGGGAAAGACTACAAATTGGAAATCGATGAAAGTACATATAGGGTATTCAAAGACAACGGAGATGTGAACCTGTACTACGACAGCGAGGCCGACGAGGTGTTCGTGGCGGGCGCAGGAAGTTCAAACATCTTAGGCATTATCCTGATAGGCATCTTGGTCATCATCGTCGTCGCCGAACTACTCATCCGACTGCTCATCAAAACGCTGAGAAAGAAAAGCAAGGCAAAACCCAAATAACTGAATGGGACGGACGCACCAAAACTATCAACCGCCATTGACACTCAGACAGTTAGACTGACTGAGGTGCAATGGTGGCACCTGCCATTTTATCCTAATAGAGGATATAGACCTTCTTATTTCAGACTGTTTATCCACTGTGCAATGTCTTGAAGCACTTCTGGCGAGATGGTCTCTTCTATCTGGCTATACTCATTAGGATGGCCTGTGGTGCAATGCTGGAACAGGTGGTTGAGCGACGGGTACTCCTTTACGAGATTCTTTTTCGATGATGGCAGCAAGCTCCTGATGGCCGGTAGGTTTTGAGAGGAGATGACCTGACAGTCGAGGTCGCCATTGAGAGCGAATACAGGACAACGAGTGTTTCTAATGTCATCCGAAGGATCATAGTCCAAGAACCATTGCATCCACGGCATAGGTTGTGCTCTCATACGAGAATCTTCCTTGATAGATTGTCGCATCTGGCTAACTGTCATGCTGGCTGTCATGCCCTGAAGTTTCAAGAATCGCTTGTACTGTTCAACCGACAAGGTATCGCCCTTGACTCCAGGTCCGGCAAGTGAAACGAGGAAATCAATCTTCTTTCTCGAACCGAGAAGGAAGGCTATGCAGCCACCCTCGCTATGACCTATGCACCCCACCTTGCCAAAAGCCTTTTTCTGGCGAAGGAAGGCAATGCCGGCTGCAGCGTCGCGCATGAAGTCTTCGGTTGTGGAATTCATCACATCACCACCAACAGATGCTCCCGTGGCACGGTCATCGTAACGAAGCGATGCTATGCCATGACGAGCCAAATAGTCGGCAATGACGAGAAAAGGAGAATGGCCCATCAACTCCTCGTCACGATTCTGCGGACCGCTGCCAGTAATGAGCAGCACGACAGATGGCTTCCGCTTCGACTTGGCGTCGTAACCCACGGGATAGGTCAGCGTACCTGCCAACGTCACACTATCAGCCTCGTTGAGGAAAGTAACCTCCTCGGTCATGTAAGGATAAGGCGGTTGGGGATTTTGGGGACGCTTCATCTCAGGCACCCCTCTCTTCATCACAAGCGGCACTGACAAGCCATGCTGATTGAATGTGCCATCGAGCTTACTCTCCTTCAGTCGGGCGCGATAAGTCATGCCCAAGTGCTCCACCTTAACAGCTATGGAGTCATCCGAGAGGTATTCTTTATATGCGCCAATACCCTTTGCTCCCTGGTCCGGACTGTCAATTGTAACCACCACGTAGCCGTCGGCTTGTTCTAAGTTAAGAACCAAAGTCAAAGATATTGCCCCAATGTTCAACTTTCCCGACCACGAGCCGACCAATTCTGTTGTAGGCTGAACCTGTGCACGTACCGCAAAAGATACGAGCAACAAGAATAGGGTTATTATAGATTTCTTATTCATAGTTCGATTCAAAAATAATGTTTCTGCAAATGTACAAAAGATTTCCGGAAAAAGACTAAATTTGCATTGGAATTGTCCATCAAACAACAATAAAAGAACCAGATACCATTAAAAATCAAATGATATGAATACTATCGACTGCATAAGGACACGCCGTAGCGTACGAAAGTTCAAGAACGAACAAATCAAGGATGAGGAACTCATCCAAGTGTTGGAAGCTGGAACATGGTCGCCCACCAGCATGGGAGCACAGCATCCCCACATCATCGCCGTACAGAATCCGTGGTTTCTCGACCGCCTGAGGAAGATGAACGCCGAGGTGATGGGAACCATCAGTGACCCCTATTATGGAGCACCCACCATCATCCTCGTCCTTACCGACAGGGGCTATGGCAACGAAGTCTATGACGGCAGCATCGTCCTTCAGACCATGATGCTGGCAGCCCATGAAATCGGACTCGGTACCTGCTGGATTCACCGTGAGAAGGAGATGTTTGACTCAGATGAGGGAAAGCAGCTGCTTCGTGACATGGGTATTGATGATGACCTGATGGGCATAGGTGCCCTGAGCATCGGTTATGAGGCGGAAGGCGGCAGTCATGCCCCGAAGCCCCGCAAGCCGGATTATTACAAGGTTGTGAAGTAATAACACAAAAACTGATGATATGTTACATTTCAAAGAAGGAATCGGCTGGAAGGCCTGCTATGATGATGAGAGAAACCTCTATACGGCAAAAACTTCGTGGAGAGGGGATTTCCACCTCTATGAGATAGATGCGGAAATCTACAACCAACTTGGTGAACCTGGCGTATATGCAGATGAACTGATTCACTCCGGGCGGCATCTCTATTATAGTCAAGACAATCCTATCGGACCGCCAACCGACATGATCATAGACGAAAATTACGCCACGCTCTGCTCCTGGGCCGTCATTCAGAAAAGCGGAAATGTCATGTCTTCGGAACTGACAGACATTGCCGTCGATCTTTGGGAGAACGATGAGACGCGTTCACAAAGGAAAAAGCAGAGGAAATCTGGGAAGGAAGAAAAGCGATGAGTTTCATCAAGTACATAGCAGACGAGAACCATTACAAGGAAGTGCTGTCATTGGTGAGCACAGCCAAACGCGCGTTGTGGATAGGAACGGCAGACATCAAGGACCTATACGTCGGTGACAAGCCCTTCCTCTCTATACTTGCCGGACTTTTGAAGAAAGGTGTCGAAGTGAGGCTCATCCATGCCAAGGAACCAGGAACGGCGTGGCGCGAAGACCATGAGCGCCATCCCATCCTCTACGACGGCATGGAGCGTGTGCTATGTCCGAGAGTCCATTTCAAGCTCATCATCATTGACGGCAGC
>ONMI01000024.1 GCA_900318915.1 uncultured Prevotellaceae bacterium
GGTACGTTTCTGCGCCTCGATCATCGTCAGGAATTCTTTCTCTAATTCTTTCGTCTCCATTGTTCAACTGAATCCTTTTATCCTATTAGTCGCAGAAAAGGCGAAATAATTACATCCAAACGGAACTATTTTACAATCTTGCCTTCTGCTTCGCGCCGGCACCAGAACCGCGGTATTTCGAGCTGGCCTCGTTGAACTTCCAGGTGAGGTTGAGCGTGAAGGTGCGGCGGGCAGGGTTGTGGACGGTGAGGTCGCGATAGCCGAAGATGACGGTATCTGTCTTGTTGGTATTGAAGATATCGATGCAGCGAAGGTCGGCAGTCAGCGAACCGAGACAGTGCAGGTTGAAGTCTTTCTGGACACCAAGGCTGGCGAAGAAACGCGGCTTAGTGATGCGGAAATTGTTGTACTCGCCCTTCGTGGCCCCTTCCACATCGGCACTCAGGCGGAAGGCGTGAGACAGTTCGATGGTGTTTCGCCAGGAACCGTTGAACCAAGGCCGTGAGAGTGTGATTACCTCGCCAGTGGCAGTAGGCGACTTGTAGTTCTGCAACATGGCAACGACCGACCATGTGGGATGCCAGCAGCCTATGGTGGGACAGGTGGAGGCGATGACCGTCAGACGGTCGTAATCCTCCTGGCTGTTGATGGGGCGCACGAGACTGATGAGCGGGTCGGTGAAACCGGGGAAAGGCTCTGTGGACATCGTGAGGGCGTCCTTGACATGCCCGTAGTTCAGCGTCAGGTTCATCCACTTGTAGGCGGCGTTCAGCACAACGCTGTGGGTGTAGGTCGGTTTCAGATACGGGTTGCCGCTCTGATAGGTGTATCGGTTGGCATAGACCGTCGAACTGGTCAGATTCGCATAGGGCGGACGCTCAATGTCGCGACGATATGACAGCGAGAACTGCACCTTGCCGACAGGGGCGGAGATGACGGCCGTGGGGAACCAGTCACCATCATCTCTACTGGCCTCATCCTCCTTCTTGCCAAAATTGAAATAGTCGTTCGTCAGATGCTCATAGCGCAGACCCACTTGGGCGAATACCTTGCCAAACTGCCGGCCATACTCTGCGAAGACAGCGGCTGATGTCTCGTTGATCTCTGTGTCGGTAGTCTTCACGGGAACAGCATCGGTGGCCTTGAAGTCGTAGGCATCCGTACGGTGGTTGTAACTGTACTCGCCACCGAGAGAGAGAGTACCCTTCCAGACAGGATAGCCGAAGATGAGTTTCGAAGCCCAGAAGTTATTGCTGCTGATGGTGTTGCTTTCGATGCTTCGATTGACGGGACTGCCACCTGCTTCTGTCGTCACTTCATTGGTATTGTCAGGTGACTTGGTGTCATCGAACAGACCGTCGATATTCAGGTCGATGCTCAGTTGTCCCACCTTACCGTTATAGTAGGCATTGAAGATATGCTTCACAAACTTGTCATTTTGGGTGTGATGGCTCTCAGAGCGCTCTTTGAAAATGCTATTCTCATAACTGTCGGTATAGAACATGCTGCTGACGTCGCTGCCGGGGTGACGGTCGTATTTGTAGAAGGCGCCGAAACTGTGGTTCTACCAGCCTTTCCAGATGCTCTTAAGCGACTCCTTCGAACTGACTCCCTCGATTTTATCAGGTCCGGCATAGTAGGTCAGGGTGTTCTCCTGCAACGACTTGGCATGGCCGTAGCGGCCGGCCCACAGCGAGGCGGTGATGTCGAAACCTCCCGTGCGGTAGTTCACGTCGAGGTTATTGGTCAAAGTATGGCCATACTGATATATGCCTTCGAGGTTGTCCTGGAAACTAAAACCTTCCCCCTGGGCCTTTTTCAGCGTGATACGTACGACGGCCTTTGTCGAGGCGGCATATCGGGCACCGGGGTTCTGCACCACATCCACATGCTGTATCTGGTCGGAGCGCAGTCGTGAGAGTTCGCTGTTGTCCTGCACCCGACGGCCGTTGATATACACCTCGGCATCGCCACGTCCCAGCACCTTCACGGCTCCGTCGCGCTCAGCCTCGAGCGACGGAATCTTCGACAGGGCATCACTCACCGTTCCTGCTTTCTCCAAAATCGTTCCTGCCACAGTGGTCCGCATGGCGTCACCCTTGGCATGGGTCTGCGGCAACTGCCCCTTCACCACGACCTCGCCGAGCAACTGCGTGTCCTCCTTCATCTGGATGGTCAGGTTCTGCCCCGCATTGACATATAAGGTCTGGTAGCCCATGCAGGTCACCTTGAACAATCCCTGGTTGACATCAGTCACAATCTTGAACATGCCTTGCTCATCAGTCGTCGCACCCTGAACGAAGGCGGAATCGGGCAGTGACAGCAGTACCACATTCACAAAGGGCATCGGCTCGCCCTTCTCGTCAATCACTCGTCCGCCCCAGTCCTGTGGCTCGGCGAACGCAACTGTTGTCATCATCATAGCAGCCATCAGTGCTGCGAGTCTTAAAAGTATTCTTATCATGTCAATTATTATTTAAGTGGATTCTTTGACTTATTTGTCGTTTTTTTGACGCTGCAAAATTACAGACAGTTGCAGAAACCCCTGCATAAGTGGGATATTATGCAGGGGTTTGTGACGAATGGTGTGATAAACGGTAAAACTGTGACGAATGGCGCTTACCACACTAATGCCCGCTTCTCCTTAGGGATAAACATCTTGTCGGTGGGTTTGATGCCGAAAGCCTCGTACCAGTTATCGATCATAGGCAGAGCTGCCATCACACGCAGACGTGCTGGTGAGTGAACGTCGCTGTTCACCAACATGGCGATGTACTCAGGCGCTTTTCTCTGTTCTATATTTAATCTCTGTGTATCTGTGTTTCACTTTTCATTTGTACCAACTTATTCTCAATTGTCAGTTCTTCACGTTCACGCCGCCAAAGAAGTTGCTGGCGACGATGTGGAGGGTGGGAGCCTGTGGGTCGGCGGTGTGTGTGTTATGATTGCCGACGCCACCGATGAAACTGCGGCTCTTCACCACGACGTTGACATGGGTGGGCACGAAGAGTTCGATGCCGCCACAGAAGGTGTGGATGTCTATCTCCTCGTCCTCGGTGATCACGGCCTCGCGCAAATCCAGCCGGATGCCGCCGCAGAAAGCGTCGAGACGGGCACCGTGGAACGTCTCGCCGTGATAGACGTACTCGTCGCCGCCGTAGTGAACTGAGCAGCAGATGCGCTTGCCGTCCTCGCCGATGGGCAGCGGGCGCTGCAGCCACTGGTCGGGGTCGCGGCGGTAACTGTTGATAATCAGGTTCACGCCCACGTATAGCACCACGAAGATGTAGAAGTAAGTAGCCCAGGGGCTCTCGGTCACATTTGCAAACCAACTCCAGTGGATGATGCCCCAGATGGTAGCCAGTTTCAGCAGACTGGCCACAATGAAAATAATTCCGATAATCGTTCTTGGTTTCATAATCATATTCTTTTAAACATTTGTCACAAAATCGCACTGCAAAGATACGGCGCAATGTTAATCTCTCCATATTTCTGGGATATTCTGCAAGGTTTTGTGACGAATGACACTCTTATTTCGTATCTTTGCAGCCTGTATGAAGCAAGGACGTATAGAAACGATAACGACGAGGATTATCAGTACCACATTTATGGTGGTGGCACTGGCCGTGTTCAAGCCCTTCGGATTGGATTCATGGCAGTGGCAGGCTTACATACATCTGGTAGTTTTGGGTGTGATTGGTTTCTCGGTCTGCATGATGACCGACATCATCCTAAAGTACGTCGTCAAAATGCCACGGTCGTATAAGAAAGGCGTGGAATACATCATCCGCCGTAACTTCTGGTTCCAGCTCATCAATACACCCCTTGTGGCATTAGGAATCTGTTTCTATCGCCACTTCGCCATGAGCGACAAGGTAGAAAGTAATCTTTTCTCTTTCGCCAACTTCCTCGAAACCCTTGTCATTATCGCCTTCTGCTCCTTCGCCATCGGTCTTTACTGGCGCTTCAAGTTCCGCAGCCGTTATCTGGCAATGGAACTGGAAGAGACGCGACTGCTTAACGAGGAACTGAAAGAGGTGCAGGAGAAACTTTTGAAAAGCACTGCAACAGTTGTGACAGATGCCAAACCCGAAGTCCACGAGTTGGATGTTTCAGTGATGGGCGAAGTGGAAAAGCCAAGCGAGAAGTCTCTTCAGCAAGCGCACGGTTCTGCCGCGTTACTCAAAGAACTTATCCTTACAGGCACAACCAACGAATCAGTGACACTCCAGATTTCCCACCTACTATATATTGAGGCCGTTGGCAACTACGTCAAGGTCTGCCATCTGCGTGATGGACAGGTGCATAATGACATGCTTCGCGCCACCATGAAACAGATGGAGGAAACGCTTCAGCCATATCCGATGATTGTCCGCTGCCATCGTGCCTTTCTTGTTAACCTCGGCCAGGTCGAGCAAATCGTCTCACATTCCGGCACTACCCAACTCCTTATCAATCACTGCCACGAATCACTCCCCGTCTCGCGCAGCAACATGTCGCAGATAAAGACCGCCATCAAAGGCATATAATGAGGGCCTTACTCTTTACGATTTCCCTTATGAGAACCTAAACAAAGGTTAAATACGTTAAATCTGCTTCCTTATTTTCTGCATTCCACAACTCTCAATCCACTTTTCAACCGTTTAATATGCAATTCGTTGATATAAAGTAAATTGCAAATACGATGGATGTAGCGGTCTTCAAGTATTACTATGCCAAGCAGTGTTACAGACCTAGGTTATTCTGCTTTCGAAAATTGTAGTTCACTTGAGTCTATAACTTCATTAGCCTTAACAGCACCATATATAGAAAGTGATACATTCGAAGGTATCACTCGNNNNTGTATGAGCAATAGAAGAAACCAAGCATACTTCCAATATGGGGTTGAATGGAGGATTAGAATAAAATGATCATCGAGAACCGTCCCCGATGATCAAAATTCCCCGTATCATAATCCCCGTCCCCTTGACACATAGAGGGTGTTGGAGAGGATTTGAGAGTATGCTTCAAGCGACAGTTCCCGTTGCAAAGAGGTAAGGCACTCTTTGATGTATTCCGTCGTTGTCCTATCTTTATAGAACAACAAGTTGATGGGAGCGTCAGTACCAAATAGCATCCGTCCGGCAAAGCCATTCTGAACCAAGGCTACCGCATTTACGACTGGCATAAAGGCTGTGTCCACGTAGGCATTGCTGCACTTAGCCAACACTTCCATTGTTTCATCGATAGGCCACCCGTGCGCTAGCACGAAGGATAAATCCTCATGCTGGCGACAAATATCTAAGAAAACGCTCGCATGACACTCTTTGAAATCTCCTGTGTGTAGCAGCACGGGGACCTGCAGGTGCCGGGCCACTTCAAGGCCACGCAGCTGCAAGGGACGGTTGTAGAACCATTCGCGGTGTGCCCTCCAATGCATCTTCACCCCTTCCCACCTAATATTCGAATGGAGCATGTAGCGGATGCCCCATGTCTTCATCATTCGAGGAGTAATCCACAGCAAGGGATGGATTCGTGAACCACCCAAACGGATGAGTTCGCGCATCTCCCTGACAACAAGTTTATAGAGTTCCGCACACGTAGATGTACTGGAAACAGCTATTTCGTTGATTCCTGCCTCCTGCTCAGCCTGCCACACCTCAAAGGGTGAGTGATAACCGTCAGTATACCAACCTACATGGACGTGGTTGTCGGTCATACTATTTTTGAGGATGGGCTGCTAACCATTTTTCTGCGATACGTTTATTTAGAAAAGCTACTTTACAGAAATGCTCGTTGATTTTGAACATATCACCATTACTTTCATTATAATTCCTAACGAGACACATATTGCAAAAGTCTCTGGCTTCGCAGTTTAGACATTTAGGAAAATCTTTTTGCTTTATCTTCCGTATCTTTTCTAATTTGGGAGAATAATCCCAGATATCCTTAAGTGGTTCAAGGAAAACATTTCCAACCACATAATCTTGCCATCCTGCACAGGGATAAACATCACCATTTACAGTGACACACAAATCATTTAATCCTGCACCACACAAAGGCATCTCAGCAAATTCTTCTTTAGAAATACTTGAATATGGTTCTTGTGCTAATGTTTCCATTTGGTAATCCACATCGTTTTCCATTATGTCTTGAATCACTTTACCTGTTTCTTCCACGGAAATGCGATTATTCAAATTTGACGTATTAAGGTCTGCTTGGGCCATCATAATGTAATCAGTTTGTGCTTTCATACTTAGGCTTTTTGCATATTTCATTACTTCATCATAGCCATCCTTATTGGCTTTCATCACAGGACATGAAATCTGCACGGGAATGTCTTCTGCATATAACTTTTCTATGGAAGACTTTGTTTTTGCAAAAGACCCCTTCACTGTTGTTATCTTATCATGTTTTTCAGCATCCATACTATAGAGCGAGACCTGAATTAATGAAAGATTCACCTCCTTAAATACTGAAATATGCTCATCATTAAGTGAAATCAAATTGCTCAGTAATGTAATTTGCAAATCCTTTTCTCTACAGTAGCGTAATATCTTTATGATGTCTTTGTTCATCAGTACTTCCCCACCAGATAGAGTTACTTGTAAGCCTCCAATCTCCACAAATTGGTCAAGAATATATTTAAATATATCGAAAGGCATGTCAGACCCAATGTTTTTCTTATCATTGGGAATATAACAATGAATACATCTTTCGTTGCATCGACTACTTAATTCAAACTGTAAACTTGCTAGCCTTGGTTTAAACTTGTCATGAAGCAAAAACAAATCTTCTGTATCTTTATTTATTACTTGTTCTGTATATTGAGGGAATAAGTCTGTAAGAGTCTTAGGTTTTTCCATTGTATAACTGAAAGAAATGTCTTTAGCATCCAGTTCCTCTAGGCTCTCTCCCAAAACAATAAAATGATGCATAGACAAATCGTTAGCAAATTCTAAAAAATCATCTGTCAATATTTGTCTCTCAACGTCTTTATAAATAGTAGAAAGACGTTCGATTACTTTTTCAACATTTTGAGCCTCACGAGTAATTTGAGAAAGGAAAATGGCTCCATTCTCATCATAAACCCTATCAAATTTGGTAAGTTGGTTGTTAATATATCCCAACTTCCCTTCATAAATTCTAATGAAACTATTCTTTGATTGCCTAATTAACATAGTAGTAACTTCAAAAAGGAGGGTTTGTCAACATTTGACACACCCTCCTTCTAATTCAAAACAATTACTTTGTACGTTCACAGTTCTTGCATGCTGAATGCCAAATTGTACCACCATCTCCCCACATGCCTCCTTTTCCTTTTGCAGGACATCCTGCTGCGTACGAGCCAGTAGGTGCGTTCTTTGCCATCATTTTAGGCTTTGAATACTTTGTCATAATTCTTACTTTTATTAATACGGCCTACTCTTTAAAGGATTTTCGGCTTCTTCCATATGTAAATATCGTTTTATGCATCCGTAATAGTTGTCAATGCATTCTGTTGTATCGCTATGTATGCATGTGCCGATAAATATACATCTCTTAGTTATCTTTTCTGTTCGCATCATCATCTTTGAAACATTAAGACCATCCCCCTACATACATTATAGGATAACGAGCACCTTTTGGAATTGCGACAAGTCGGTTCATATAACGTTGAAGTACAGATTTATCTGAAACAGGAATTCCTTCAAAATAATATCTTCCCTCATCATTGGGGTTCGTTGGATTGTGTACTTGAAGCCATCCTGATTTGTTGACATATAGCCCTATTACTACACCATTACGGCAAGCAGCAATATAGGTTGCTTTGTTTGCACGTTGGGGATTTATTTTCCAATGTTTCCGTACTCGTTCTAATATTTCATCATCTTTAGTTTCTGTACCACTGATTTTGATAACAAGTATTTTTTCGTTAGGCAACACTTTTATTTCCTCTGTTGCATCAGCCATTTTACTAAGTGTTTCTATAGAACAGAAACCTTTTCGATGATCAAACCCGTTGATAGCATTTGTTAACTCTCCAAATGCTTGTACATCTATTTCTTTAAAATTAGCAAAAACGTCTATCAGCACTGATTCAACAATAAAAGCATGCTCATTGGTTAACCCATAATGAAGAATATACATTTCAACTTTATGTCCAGATTTATGTATATTCCTTATTCTTTCAATTTTCTCCCCAATAAGCTTTTCATCAACAATGTTTTTGGTTGCAAAAGATTCAAAAACATGACTAAACATACGTTCTTTCTGCCCTTTGCCAACATAGAAAACTTGTTTTCTGCCTGCTGTTGGGTCAACAAGTGCATATACGTAACAGCCCAAGTCCAGTGAATGACTTCTCATATATTTTCGAAATATCTTGAGTTCCTTTTCATAACTATTCTTACTTATTGTCATATTGGTAAAATATATTTGTTGGATACTTATTTTTACTATTTCGATGGCAAATTTACACTATTCACAGTGGAAATGAGCTGGTTCATTTAGTGCAAATGACTGGTTCATTTGGTGCAAATAACCTTTGGGGGGTAGGGAAAAGGCATTAGGCGGTCAGTTACGTAGTTCTTCAAGATAGTCGAGGCGGTTAAGGTCGATATCCTCTGCCACACGCTGCCATGTAAGGTGATGGGTGTCGGAATGGTCGAGGTCCAGCCGGTAGACACCAAGGAAGGTAAGGCTGTCGCCGTCGGGCGTGAGACCACGCATAAAAGTGATGCGCAGTTCGTTCATGCGCAAATAGGTGAGATATCGGTCAGAGTTGCGCGTAGCGATGAAGGCACTGTCGGCACTGCCGTCCGAGGGTTCCCACCACTCATTGATGGTAGGCAGGAGCTGTGCGGAGTCACCATCGTTGTGCCAACTTGGATGATGGTATTTGGGTCCCCATACCGAGATGTTGGGATGGTGTGGCAACCGCTGGCCCCAGAGATAGTCTTCGGCATGAATGCCGAAAAGCTCAAGATAGTCTTGTTCGGAGGCAAAAGTCTGCCCTTTGCGGATGATGTACGGGGATTGCCCCTCCTTGTTGAATGCGTGGAAGATAAGTCCCCCCAGACATACGGACACTGCCGCCAAAGCCCCCACAAGCCATGGCCACTGATGCTTGCCCGAGGATGATGAGGGATGAGAAGACATGCCTTCCTCCCTAATGGGCTGGCTGGCAGGTTGAGGAGAATCTGACGGTGGCGAGACATGCTCAATGTCAGGTATATAGTTATCCCAGTCACCTGTATGCGCCTGGCAGAATGTTTCAAAGTCGTCATAACCCAAAAAACACGCCAGGATGTCGAGTGTTGACTTCCGTGGGATGGAGGACGTAGGAATATAGCCCCAGATGCGCTTCAAGGTAGAGTCGCTCACCTGTATGTGTACTTCCCTCATGATGCTCTCAGAAAGGGCTTTGAAATCCTTCGGGGTGCGCATGGGCAAGCCCATCTTTTGTTCCACCCTTTGTTTAAGAAGCTGTATCAGTTGTTCATTGTGCATGTCTGTCTGTTTTCAATCACATAAGGAGTGTTCCACTCATGCCAATTCAAGCGCACACAGAGTGTGAGCCTTCTTGACATTCCTCGTCAGAAGGTTCTGGAATACCCGTAGCGTAAAGAATGAAAATCAGCTCACACCTGTAGGTATATAAATTGCCTCGCAAAAGATGCGAGCTGAATATATACGACTACAGGAGGAACAGCCTTCATACTTTTCCCCACACTACAGTGAATTTTCCAGATTTACTGACGGGTTAAAGCATATTAGCTCTCCTCGATGTCTGCCGCCCGTTTCTCCGGACGACATGACAAAGATAGATAATAATTTTGAAAGTTGCACCATTGTGAGCTGTTTTTTTGTTTTTCCGGCAAAAATATCTGAATGTAAACATAACGGCAAGTCCTTTTCTGTCCTTTTCGGCCTTTGGCTTGCAGGAATGGGGAAAAAATATTTATTTTGCAAACATGAAAAAGGATGAACTGAAACAAGAGGTGGAACGCGTGGTGGGACACGAGCTGCGCGAGGCACGCGATTTTGAACTGCTGAGCCAATTGATATTTAAAGGAACACGCGAGCAATTGTCGCCCACCACGCTGAAGCGGCTATGGGGATATCTGAAAAATGAGGAGGTGCAGACGCGGCAACATACGCTCGACGTGCTGGCGCGGTTTGCAGGCTATCGCAGCTATGAAGACTTTTGCACCCATCCAGACAATAAAGAAGATGTGCAAAGCGGCATCTGCATAGAGGAAAGGGTATCGACGGAGAAGATGCGCCTCGGCCAGCGGCTCATCATCACATGGCTGCCCGACAGGCGCATCGTGGTGAGGCACCTGGGAGGAAGCCGGTTTGAGATTTTAGAAGCAGAAAACTCAAAACTGAGTGTGGGCGACACATTCCGCTGCCACTTGATGATACAACACGAGCCGCTCTACCTGGACGAGCTGAACCACCAAGGGCTGCCACCTACGGCATACGTGGCGGGACAGCGCGACGGGGTAACGATACAGGTGTGCGATTAGTCAAGAGGCAATGCGTTCAACCGCTTCATCCAAGTTCTCCAATAACGTTCCTCTATATACGCTTTCAACTCGGGATCCTCGGTTTCGTTGCCCATCTCCAAAACCATTGAAAGAATCGGCATCGAGAGATAACGCTGACTACTGAGCGTGTCCAGCATCTGTTCTATACCCAAATCCTTGATACGCTTGTCTATCTGTCTTTTCGCTTCGGTGATTTTGCGCTCATGCTGTTGAATGGCTGCCTGCTCTGCTTCATATTTCGACAATAAGGCCACCTGGCTGTCGCTCAACTGTGCCGATGGGAGTTTTTCGCCTTGCTCCAAAGGGTGTTCCTGGGTGAACTGACTGATTTGCTGCTCAAAGGAGTCACTTCGTGCCTTTTGCGTATTGAGCATGGTGCTGCTCTCTTCCCTCACCACTTTCAGCGAGTCGCTGACCGATTGCAGGCTCTGCCGCGTGTGTGAGAGGTTGAAGAGATAAGGCACAGCCACCAGCATGACAAGGATGCCCAAATAGAGCAGGCGCCGGGGCCAATGCCAGGCATGCAGCAAGTCTCTTTGTATGGCAGATATGTCGTGATAGCGGCGATGAAGGGGAGCACAGCATTTTCTTACCACCCAAGAACTTGTCCAACCCAACTGCAGTTCGCGGAGGATGACGCCCAGCGAGTAGATGTCAGACGGCCCTTCCGGCGCCATATAGCCTTCAGTACCGGCAGGCGCCTTCAAGACGGCATGGCTATCGGTGTCGGAAAGGCCGAAATCAATCAGTTTCAGATACTGTCCGTTATGGGTGACCATGATGTTGGACGGCTTCAGGTCGCGGTGTTGTGTCTGACGGCTATGCACATAAATGAGTGTCTCCAACAGCATGCCGGCGATGTGCCTCCGCTCTTTCCGGGTATGACCGCCGGTAGCCAGCCACTCGCCGAGTGTGGTGCCTTCCACCCACTCCATAACGATGCACAGTCCCAGGCCTTCCACTTCCTCCAATGAATAGACAGACACTACCATCGGATGTTGCAACTGACTGGCAATCTCAAACTCCTTTTCCAAAAAGACACGGTAGACGCTGTCGTGCCTATATTCTTCCTTCAAGCCCTTCAGCATCCACCACCGTCCGTTGCGCTTGGCACGGGTCAGTTGGAATACACCCCTGCTCGGGATATTCGAAAAGTCTGTAAAACCTCCGCTTTTCACTATTTCCGAAGGTATTACAAACCCAGAAGTCGGTTCTGACTCATTCCTTTTGCCCATGCAGCCAAATGAGAAGCGGTGGTGAAGCGTAAGGTACAGCCCATCCTACCGAGCCATCAGAGCCCCCTCGCCTTGAGCAGGAGTGACGGGTCGGGCTGTGCGCCGATGAAGTTGGTGAAGCTTTCCATCAAGTCCATTGTGTTGCCACGGCTGAGCACTTTGTCGCGGAAGCTCTGTCCCACCTCCGGCTTCAGTGCGCCCAGTTGCTCAAACCGTTTTGCCGCATTCACAGCCAGCACCTCCGTCCAGAGATAACTGTAGTAGCCGGCGGCATATCCCCCACCCCACACATGGTTGAAATAAGAGGTGGAATAGCGCGGCGGCACCTGGCTGTTGAGCAACCCCACCTTTTTCAGGGCAGTCTGTTCGAACTGCGCAGCCTGCTGTGCGGAAGGCACCTCCTCAAGCGGTAGCATGTGCCATGCCATGTCCACGCATGTGGCAGCAAGATTCTCGCCCAGCGCGTAAGCAGAATGGAAATTGATGGAATTGAGCATTTTCTCCTTCAGTTCTGCCGGCATGGGCTGTCCTGTAGCAGCATGGCGTGCATAATGGTCGAAGATTTCCGGTATCGATGCGAACGACTCATTGAACTGCGAAGGCATCTCCACGAAATCGCGCGGCACCGCCGTTCCACTCAGCGTGTTGTAGTAGCAGTTGGAGAGTATTCCGTGCAGTGCATGTCCGAACTCATGGAAGAGCGTGGTCACCTCGTCCCAGGTGAGCAAGGTAGGCTGTCCTTCCGGCGCCTTGGCACAGTTGAGCACATTGAAGATAACAGGCAGTTGCTGGCGCATGCCGCTCTGTTTGGCGAAAGCGCTCATCCACGCCCCGCCCCTTTTGGTGGGTCTCCGATACAGGTCGCTGTAGAAGAGTGCGATAGGTTTCCCGTTCTTATCAATCACCTCAAACACCTTCATGTCAGGATGATAGACCGGAATGTCGAAGCGCTGCTTGAAAGAGAGGCCATATACCAGATGTGCTGCATAAAACACCCCGTTCTTCTGCACGCTGTCCACATTGAAGTAAGGTTTCACCTCCTCTTCGGAGAACTGGAATTTCTCCTTTTTCATTTTTGCCGAATAGTAGAAGCGGTCGTAAGGCTGCAGTTGGAAATCAGGTCCCATCGTACGGCGCGCATATTGCTCAATCTCCCTTGTCTCGGCATCAGCTTTCGGTGAATAAGCGGCGATGAGCGAGGTGAGGAAATCATAAACACTTTTTGTATTCTTCGCCATGGTATTCTGCAGCGAGTAAGAAGCATAGTTGGAGAATCCCATTATCTTCGCCTTTTCAGCTCTGAGTTTCGAGATTTCCGACACGATAGGATAAGTATCGACAGTTCTGGAGCCGTCGGCCCTGTGCACAGAAGCCTCATAGACCTTTTTCCTCAGTTCGCGGTTGTCGAGGCTTGCCAGCAGCGGCTGTTGCGTGGTGTTGATGATGACGATGCAGTAAGGTGCTTTGCCACCCCTGCTCTCAGCATCCTTCTTACACTGCGCTATATCAGCCTCACTCAGTCCGGCGAGTTGTTTTACATCGTCCACCCACACAGCCGCCCCATTGGTGGCTTCCGGGAGCAGATTGCCCCACTGCTGCTGGAGCTCAGAGATACGGTTGTTGATTTGCTTCATCCGCTCCATCTGGCTGTCGGTGAGCAGTGCACCCTGCCTTACGAACGAATTGTAGACCTCATAGAGCAGTTTTTTGTCCTCGCCCTTGAGATTGGCATATTCGTGGTCGTACACAAACTTGATGCGCTGGAAAAGTTTCTTGTTGAAGAAAATCTCATTTTCGAGTTCCGACAAGAGCGGTGTCACGATGCGCTGCGTCTCGGCTATCTCCGGTGTTTTGTCAGCGCTCACCAGTGCGAAGAAGATGTTCGAGACCCTATCGAGCATCAGTCCGGATTTTTCAAAAGCCAGGACCGTATTCTTAAACGTAGCTTTTTTCTTGTTGGCCACGATGGCCGCAACCTCCTCTTTTTGCTGCCTTATAGCCTCCTTGAAAGCCGGAAGATAATGTTCCGGTTTGATTTTGCTGAAATCGGGAGCGCCGAAAGGCAGCGAACTGTTTGAAAACAAAGGATTATCCGATGCGCCTCCATAAGTGTTGTCGGCCGGCACGGCAGCCATGACCTGCATGAAAGTAGCAGAGAGAGCTACAGAAAGGAGTGTTTTGGTGATGCTCATATTGTATTAGAATTTAGAAAAGACATGCCCAAGAGCGGCAGAAAAACATTCTGACAGACAAAGATAATTCAAATCATTGAGAAATCAAAAAAATAAGGAGAAAAAGGTCAAAGCGAGCCATTTTTACATTTTTTCGTGACGAAAGGGAGAAAAATCACAATAAAATTATTATATTTGCAGTAGAATGTGTGATACGCACTTTATCGAAAAGGACTCAACAAGTTTAAGAACCTTAACAGCAATATCATTATGGACAAGACACCAACTCCCCATATCGGGGCACGTAAAGGCGAGATTGCCGAGACCGTGATTATGGCCGGTGATCCGCTCAGGGCCAAATTCATGGCAGAGAAATTTCTTGAGAATCCCGTACAGTTCAACAATGTGCGCGGCATGCTCGGTTTCACCGGCACGCACAACGGCAAGCGGGTGAGTGTGATGGGTCACGGCATGGGCATGCCCTCCATCGGCATTTACTCCTACGAACTGTTCAACTTCTACGATGTGAAGACCATTATCCGTGTAGGCTCGGCTGGTTCCATCCACCCCGACCTCCACATCGGCCAGTTGGCCATCGCCATGGGCGCCTGCACCGACTCCAACTACAGCGCCCAGTATGACCTGCCCGGCACCTATGCCCCCATCGCCGACTTCAGTCTGCTGCGCGGTGCCGTCGAGGCCTGCGAGCGTTTCGGCTATAAATACAAGGTGGGCAATGTATTCTCGTCGGATGTTTTCTATGGCGAGAATCCCCAGAACGACAAATGGATGAAGATGGGTGTGCTGGCTGTAGAGATGGAGGCCGCCGCGCTGTATATGAACGCCGCCCGCTCGGGCAACCGCGCCCTGACCATCTGCACCATTTCCGACCACATACTGACGGGCGAGGCCACCACCGCCGAGGAGCGCCAGACCACCTTCACCCACATGATGGATGTGGCATTCTCGCTGGTGTAGGACCAACATAGCAGAAATGCCTTTTTGAAATAACACAGAGAGCAGGACCCCATGGTGCGTCCTGCTCTCTGTGTTATTTCAAATACCGAAGAACGAGGTCCTATTCGCTGAAGAACTGCGTGAAGGCTTTTACGCAGTAAATATGGTCCTGTGCGCTACCCGTTTCACGGCAACTGTGCATGGCCAGTATGGCATTGCCCATATCCACGCCCTTCATGGGCAGCGAAGAAGCAAGAATGTTGCCCAGCGTGCTACCGCCTGCTACATCGCTATGGTTGACGAAGCGCTGACAGGGCACACCCGCCTCCCGGCACAATTCGGCGAAGACGGCAGCCGAGAAGGCGTCGCTTGCATACTTCTGCGCCGCATTGAACTTGATGACCGGTCCACCTCCCAGCATAGGATGATTGGTGGGGTCGTACTTCTCGCTGTAGTTGGGATGCCAAGCATGAGCATTGTCGGCCGACACCATGAAAGCCCTCTCCACAGCCTGGAAGAAAGCCTCCTCGCAACCGCTCTGTTCCCATGCGATACGTTTGAGCAGTGATGCCAGGAACGGACTACCTGCCCCCTGCTTGGTTTGCGAACCCGTTTCCTCATTGTCGAAGATGGCCAAGACCTTTGTTGCATCAGTAGTAGGAGCCGCCAACAAAGCCTCGAGTCCGGCAAAGCACATAGAGAGGTCGTCGAGTCGTCCGGAGGAGATAAACTCATTGTGTGCGCCGAACGTACAAGCCGGTGTGGCATCCGCCAGGTAAAGGTCGAAATCGAGAATGTCCTCCCGTTCCACCTTCTGCTGCTTATTGAGTTCCTCCAGGATAATATTCATAAGGAGGTTGTCCATCTCCAGTCGGTTGGTGACATAGCCCAGCAAAGGCAACATATCCTTCTGCCTGCTGATGGCATATCCGTCGTTCACCTGCCGGTTGAAATGAATGGCCAGGTTGCTTATCTGCAACAGCGGTCTCTGCACATGCATGAGCAGTGTATGCGGAGCCAGCGGGTTCTCACCCCTTACAATCACCCTACCGGCGATTGTAAGCGGCCGGTCGAACCACGTCGACATGATGGGACCTCCATACACCTCGGTGTTCAGTTTCACGATTCCCCCTTCGCAGCACATCTCCGCATTGGGTTTGATACGGAAGGTAGGAGAGTCGCAATGAGCGCAGATGATATGGAACCCCGCATCGGCCATGGGCTTCTGCCCGATGTGGAAAGCATAGACAGAAGAATCGTTTTTTGTGACAAAGAATTTCTGTCCCGGCTCCAGGGCATTGAGTTTCTGCTCTGGGTTGAATCGGGTATAGCCCGCGTCCTCCAGGTTTCTGACGATATTGCGCACCGCCAGGAAGTTGACCGGCGAAGCATTGAGAAAGTTCAACAATCTGTTTATCATGGTAGTAAAAATATGGTGACACAATTAAAGTCGATACTGCAAAAGTAAGCAAAATAATCGACACTACCATGAACCATCGAAAAAAAGTCTCCGCCAGCAGTAAATGCAAGACGGAGACTTTCCCACAAAGCCATGAGCGGCTACACCTTGTCGAGCGCCTGGCTCAGGTCGTCGATGATATCGTCAATATGCTCGGTGCCCACCGAAAGGCGCACCGTGGAGGGTGTGATATGCTGCTGTGCCAGTTCCTCGTCGCTCATCTGCGAGTGGGTGGTGGTATAAGGATGAATCACCAGACTCTTCACATCAGCCACATTGGCCAGGAGGGAGAAGATTTGCAGCGCATCGATGAACCGCCATGCCTCCTCCTGTCCGCCTTTCACCTCGAATGTGAAGATGCTGCCACCCCCGTTGGGGAAATAGCGCTGATAGAGCTCATGGTCGGGATGCGACGGCAGGCTCGGATGATTCACCCGCTCCACCTTGGGATGCGCAGCCAGGAACTCCACCACCTTGAGCGCATTGGCCACATGGCGCTCCACGCGCAGGCTCAACGTTTCCAGGCCCTGGAGCAAGATCCACGCATTGATGGGAGATATGGCGGCACCCGTGTCGCGCAGGATGACGGCACGAATACGTGTCACGAAAGCCGCCGGTCCGGCCACGTCGGCAA
This sequence comes from uncultured Prevotellaceae bacterium, assembly GCA_900318915.1. Taxonomy (GTDB): domain Bacteria; phylum Bacteroidota; class Bacteroidia; order Bacteroidales; family Bacteroidaceae; genus Prevotella. Next base: position 16,971 of record ONMI01000024.1, read on the forward strand.
AGACCGCGCCATGATAGGAAGGATCCGGTTTGGCCAGCAGCGGGAACTTGTCAGCATTCTCCTTCCAGGGGAACTTGCCAGAATCGACAATCACGCCACCCAGGCTACTGCCATGACCACCCAGGAATTTAGTAGCCGAGTGGACCACCACATCAGCCCCGTGCTCAATAGGCCGGATAAGGAAAGGCGTGCCGAAGGTGTTGTCGATGATGAGCGGAATATGGTGCCGGTGCGCCACTTCGGCCACCGCCTCAATATTGGTCACATCGGAGTTGGGATTGCCGAAGGTCTCGGCATAGACAGCCTTTGTATTCGGTCTTATGGCCGCCTCGAGCGCCACGAGGTCGTTTACATTAACGATGGTGTTGGAGATGCCCTGTGTGGCAAGCGTGTGCGTGATAAGGTTGAATGAGCCTCCATAAAGATTATCAGCAGCCACCACATGGTCGCCCACCTGCAGCACATTCTGCAGCGCGTAGGTCACCGCTGCGGCGCCACTGGCCACAGCCAGTCCGGCCACGCCCCCCTCGAGTGCCGCCACGCGGTCCTCGAACACCCCCTGTGTGGAATTGGTGAGCCGGCCATAGATATTGCCCGGGTCACGCAGGCCGAAGCGGTCGGCCGCATGTTGCGAATTGTGAAACACATATGATGTAGTCTGATAAATAGGAACGGCACGTGAATCCGTCACCGGGTCGGCCTTCTCCTGTCCCACATGCAGCTGTAAAGTCTCGAAATGTAATTTTTTCTGTGCCATAATCGTTATTGTTTTAGAATTAAATTTTCTGCTGCAAAGGTACGCCGTTTGGAAATATCCTCCAAATTATTTGCGATATTCAGAAAATATCACTATTTTTGCAAAATTAATAGAAACAATTTCGTTTTTTGCTGAAAAAAGGCTGCAGAAACAGAATAATTTTCCCATCACTATGGAGAGTTTAGACAAAACCGACCTTCAACTGCTACGAATACTCCAGAAAAACAGCAAACTCACTACGAAAGAGTTGGCCGATGCTGTTCATCTCACCCCCACTCCCGTGTTTGAGCGGCAGAAACGCCTGGAGCGTCAGGGGTACATAAAAAAATACGTAGCCGTGCTCGACCCGGACAAGCTCGACCAGAGCCTGCTTGTGTTTTGCAAGGTCAAGCTGAAACAGATCAACCATGAGATAGCGAGCGATTTTGAGCGGCAGATTATGTACATCTCTGAGGTGACTGAATGCTACAACATCTCAGGCGCCTACGACTATCTGCTGAAAGTTCGGGCCAAGAACATGCGGCAGTATCAGGAATTTGTGCTCAACAAACTGGGCAATATCGAAAGTCTGGCGTCGATTGAAAGCACCTTTGTGATGAGTGAGGTAAAACAGATATACGGCATCAACATCCAATCCTAAAGCCATGAATTCAACCACCCTCAAATCGCAGCGCCTGCTGTCGCTCGACCTGCTTCGCGGCATGACTGTGGCCGGCATGATACTTGTGAACAACGGCAACGGTGACAGTTTCGCCATGCTCCGTCACTCCGAGTGGAACGGTATGACCCCCTGCGACCTTGTATTCCCCTTCTTCCTTTACATCATGGGGCTTTCCACCTATCTTTCCCTATCGAAGACCGGTTTTAAAGCCACCCGCACCGTAGTTTGGAAAATTGTGCGCCGCACCCTGCTGCTGTTTCTCATCGGCGAGGGCATCATCTGGTTCAGTCATGCCATAGGCGGCGACCTGCTCTGTTTCGACCATCTGCGCATCTTCGCTGTGCTGCAACGCATTGCCCTGTGCTACTTTTTCGTTTCCCTATTCGCCCTCACGGTGTCGCACCGATACACCGTGCCGGTGATTATCCTGCTGTTGGCCCTGTACAGTGTGCTGCTGCTCTTCGGCAACGGCTACGCCCCCGACGCCACCAACATAGCCTACCGCATTGATGCCGCAGTGCTTGGCGAGGCCCATCTCTACCACCACTCCCCCATCGACCCCGAGGGTCTGCTCGGCACCCTCTCCGCCACCGCCCATGCCCTGATAGGGTTCTACTGCGGCAAACTGATGAGCGAAGCCCCCACCGTGGAGCAGAAAGCCCTCCGTTTCTTCATGGCCGGCACCCTTCTCACCCTCGGCGGCTATCTGCTCAGCTACGGACTCCCGTTGAACAAGACCGTATGGAGTCCGTCGTTCGCCATGGTGACCTGTGGCCTTGCCTCCCTGCTTCATGGTGCACTGATAATATGGATAGACCAACCCAAGACAAAGGGAGGGACCAAAGGCCTGTGGGTCGGTTGGACATTCTTCCGTGTTTTCGGCATCAATCCCCTGGCACTGTACGTACTCAGTGAACTGACCGCCATCCTGATGTGGCATTTCGGCATTGCAGAGTTGCTCTACGGTATCATCAACCGCCTGGTGCCATGGCCCAGTTGGTCGGCCCTCTGCTACGCCCTGTGCATCGTAGCCTTCATCTTCTTGGTAGGCTACGTGCTATACAGAAAGAAAATCTATATCAAGCTTTAGAAACCCACCTTATATTAATAAACAATGACAACCCTCGTATTAGGCCTTATCATCCCCCTTCTGGGCACCATGCTCGGTTCCGCCTTTGTCTTCTTCATGAAAGAAGACCTTCCCGAGCGCGTACAGAAAACCTTGCTTGGCTTTGCCTCCGGTGTGATGGTGGCCGCCTCCGTGTGGTCATTGCTCATACCCTCGATGGAGATGGAGGAGGCCCAAGGAGCCTGGTCGGTGTTGCCCGCCGCTGTGGGCTTTCTGCTCGGCATAGGCTTTCTGCTTGCCCTCGACGACCTTACCCCCCACCTCCATCTGGGCACCGACAAGCCCGAAGGTCCCCGTTCGAAGCTGTCGCGCACAGCCATGCTTGCCCTTGCCGTCACCATCCACAACCTTCCTGAAGGCATGGCCGTGGGTGTGGTGTTTGCCGGTGCTGAGCAGGGTGCGGCCCATCTCACCCTGGCCTCTGCCGTAGCCGTATCACTGGGTATCGCCATCCAGAACATACCCGAGGGCGCCATCATCTCCATGCCCATGCGCGCTGCCGGCAATTCGCGTTGGCGTTCGTTCCTGATAGGCAGTCTGAGCGGCGCCGTAGAACCGCTGGGCGGTCTGGCCGTGGTGCTTTTGGCCTCGCTGCTCACCCCCGTGTTGCCCTATATGCTGTCGTTCGCCGCCGGCGCCATGTTCTATGTGGTGATAGAAGAACTGATACCCGAAGCCTCCAGCGGCAAGCACAGCAACCTGAGCACCATCGGCTTCGCCATAGGCTTTGTGCTGATGATGGTGCTCGACGTAGTAATGGGATAATCGTCTTTAACGTTAATTAGCATCTCATTGTAGGGATTTATCAGAAAAAAATGTAGATTTGCACAAAATTCGTATAAATATAGAATCTTTGTGCTATGAAAAAACCGACCGACCATCTAACCAACGAGGGTACAGCCCTCGACCATGAGAAACTGAGTGCCAGCGAAAAGCTGATGCAACTGGAAGAACAATACGGCGCCCACAACTACCACCCCCTGCCCGTAGTGCTACACAAGGGTAAAGGCATCTACGTGTGGGATGTGGAGGGAAAGAAATATTTCGACTTCCTCTCCTCCTATTCGGCCGTGAACCAAGGCCACTGCCACCCCCGCATCGTAAAAGCTCTGAAAGACCAGGCCGACGTGCTCTGCCTCACCTCGCGCGCCTTCTACAACGACGCGCTGTGCGAGTATGAGAAGTTTATGCACGAATACTTCGGCTATGACCGCATTCTGCCGATGAACACCGGTGCCGAAGGAGTGGAAACCGCTCTGAAGCTGGCCCGCCGCTGGGGTGCCGTGAAGAAAGGCATCGAGAACGACAAGATCAAAGTGATATGCTGCGAGGGCAACTTCCACGGCCGCACTGTGACCGTGATTACGATGAGCAACGACCCCAGTTCCTACGACCAGTACGGTCCGCTCACCCCCGGTTTCATCCGCATCCCCTATAACGACACCAAAGCCCTTGAGGAAGCCCTTGACCAATACGGAGAAGAGGTTTGTGCCTTCATTGCCGAGCCGATACAGGGCGAAGCCGGTGTGTTTGTTCCCGACGACGGCTATCTGAAGACCTGCTTCGACCTGTGCCACCAGCACAATGTGCTGTTCATAGCCGACGAGGTACAGACCGGCATAGCCCGCACCGGCAAGATGCTCTGCTCCGAGCACGACGGCATCCGTCCCGACATCGTGATTCTGGGCAAGGCCCTTGGCGGCGGTGTACTCCCCGTGTCGGCCTGTCTGGCCGACGATGACATCATGCTCAACATCAAGCCCGGTGAGCACGGTTCCACGTTCGGCGGTTTCCCCCTTGCCGCCCGTGTGGCAGTAGAAGCCCTGAAGGTTGTAAAAGACGAGCATTTGGTTGAGAACGCCGAGAAGATGGGCCGCATCTTCCGCGAGGAAGTGAAGAAGATAGACTCCCCCTTCATAGAGCAAGTGCGTGGCCGCGGACTGCTGAACGCCATTGTGACGAAGCCTGTGAAAGGCAAGACCGCCTGGGACATCTGCATCCGCATGATGGAAAAAGGTCTGCTTGCCAAGCCCACCCACGACCATATCATCCGGTTCGCTCCCCCTCTCACCATCAACGAGGCAGAATTGAGAGAAGCCATCGGCATCATCAAGGAGACCTTTGACGAGATGGGCCAATAATAACGAGCAAAATCCCCCGACCCATGCAGACCACCGACCACATACTGATGGTGCGGCCTGTCCGTTTCGCCTTCAATGAGGAAACGGCATCGAACAATGCCTTCCAGCAGAAGAGCGACACGGAAGAGGCCGCACATGCCACCGCCCTCCGCGCCGTAGTGGAGTTTGACGGCTTTGTGTCACTGCTCAGGGAGAATGGCGTGACCGTGGAAGTGCTTCAGGACACCCCCGAGCCCTTCACCCCCGACTCCATCTTCCCCAACAACTGTTTCTCCACCCATCTGGAAGGCAACCGGCGCACCCTGGTGCTCTATCCCATGTATGCCCCCAACCGCCGTTTGGAACGCGTCAAACTGCGCCAATTGCTGGACAAGATGTCCTTCGACAGGATAGTAGACCTGACCCCATTGGAGAAAGAATCCACTTTTCTGGAAGGCACCGGTTCGCTCATACTCGACCGTGAGCGGCACCTGGCCTACGCCTGCCTCTCCCCCCGTACCCACCCATCGGCCGTAGAGGCATGGGCCAGAGAAATGGGCTATCGCTGCTGCCTGTTCCACAGCGAAGACGAGAACGGCATGGCCGTATACCACACCAATGTGGTGATGCATGTAGGCAGCCGGATGGCCGTGGTGTGCCTGGACTCCATCAAGGACGAGGAAGAGCGCCGGCATCTATGCAGCCAGTTGGAAGAAAGCGGCAAGCACGTGATAGCCATCAGCTACGAGCAGATGCACCACTTCGCGGGCAATATGCTTGAGGTGCGCAATGACATGAACGAAGCCCTGCTTGTGATGAGCACCACAGCCCTTGGTAGCCTCACACCCGAGCAGAAAGAGCAGATAAATCAGTATGTGCATATTATCGCCGCCGACATCCCCGCCATTGAGACCGCCGGTGGCGGCAGCGCCCGATGCATGATGGCAGAATTATACTGACAACAATACCCAAGCGACAAAGAACAACAAACCTTAATAACAAAGATATTATGAACAATTCGGTAATAACATTTCCCATGCCGGCCAATGAGCCGGTGAAATCCTACCTGGCAGGATCGCCAGAGCGGGTAGCCCTTGAACTGGAGTTGGAACGTCAGAGCAACACCGTGGTCGACATCCCCATCATCATTGGCGGCAAAGAGATCCGCACCGGCGATGTAGGTCAGGTGACCTGTCCGCATGACCACCAGCATGTGCTTGCCACCTACCACAAGGTAGGCAAGAAAGAAGTGGAGATGGCCATCGAAGCCTCCATGAAAGCCTGGCAGGAGTGGAGCCGCACCCCCTGGACCACCCGTGCCGCCATCGTGATGAAGATGGCCGAGCTGCTCGCCACCAAATACCGTCCCATCATGAACGCCGCCACCATGCTTGGCCAGAGCAAGAACATCTTCCAGGCAGAAATCGACTCCGCCTGCGAGACCATCGACTTCTACCGCTACAATGTGCATTACGCCTCGAAGATCTACGCCATGCAACCCAAAGACGGTACCGCCCAACTCAACCATACCGAGTACCGACCGCTGGAAGGCTTTGTACTGGCCGTTACCCCCTTCAACTTCACATCGATAGCCTCCAACCTCTGCATGACCCCGGTGCTGATGGGCAACGTAGCCCTTTGGAAGCCCTCGACCACCGCCCTGCTGAGCAACTACTATCTGATGCAGCTCTACAAGGAAGCCGGTCTGCCCGACGGTGTGGTGAACTTCCTGCCCGGCAGCGGCGCCCTTATCGGCGAGGTAGCCACCCAGTCGAAATACTTTGCCGGCATCCACTTCACCGGTTCCACCGCCACCTTCAAGAGCCTATGGCAGCAAGCCTGCGGCAATCTTGACCGCTATATCTCCTATCCGCGCCTTGTAGGCGAGACCGGCGGCAAGGACTTCATCTTTGTGCATCCCTCTGCCGACAAGAAAGCCGTGGCCACCGCCGCCTTCTGCGGTGCCTTCGAGTTTCAGGGTCAGAAATGCTCTGCCGCCTCACGCATGTACATACCCAAGACCCTCTGGCCCGATGTGCTGGCCGACATCAAGGAGATGGCGGCAGAAATCACCATGGGCGACGTGAAAGACCCGAGAAACTTTGTGAACGCCGTCATCGACGAAGCCTCCTTCGACAAGTGCAAGTCGTATATCGACTATGCCGAGCAGGCACCCGACGCCAAGATTGTATTGGGCGGCAAGTGCGACAAGACGAAAGGCTGGTTTGTGGAGCCCACCGTGATAGAGACCAGCAACCCCCACTTCAAATCCATGGAAGAGGAAATTTTCGGTCCCATCCTCACCGTCTACCCCTATGACGACGACAAGGTGGAAGAGACCGTGAAGCTGTGCGACGAGACCTCGCCCTACGGTCTGACGGGTGCCGTCTTCGGCCGCGACCGCATGGCAGTGGAGAAGATTACCGAACAGCTCAGCTATGCCGCCGGCAACTTCTACATCAACGACAAGCCCACCGGCGCCGTGGTAGGCATGCAGCCGTTTGGCGGAGCCCGCGCCAGCGGCACCAACGACAAGGCCGGCGGCGAGTTCAACCTCATCCGCTGGATAATACCCCGTGTGATCAAGGAGACCCTGGTATCGCCCACCGACTACCGCTATACCTATCTGAGATGAGCATGAAGAGACCCACCCCCTGCAAAGTGAATGTCGCCTCGGAGACAGGCCGTCTGCGTGCGGTACTGCTCCGGCGGCCCGGCATTGAAGTGGAGCGCATGACTCCTCTCAATGCAGCGCAGGCGCTCTTCAGCGACATTTTGGACAAGCCCACGGTCGACATCGAATACGGTCTCTTCAGCGGCATTCTGGAGAAATGGACCAACGTGTACTATGTGAAGGACATACTTGAAGTGCTTCTCGACGACAACGACATCCGGAAACGGTTGGTGACCGGCAGTCTGCGCCATGACCGGCGCACCTCACAGCAGCGTCAGGTGAGCAACGGCCTGAACGAATATCTCATGTCGCTCGACAGTGCCGCACTGGCAAAAGTGCTCATAGAAGGCTATGAGAAGGACCAGTGGGACGGTTTTTCCGACGACCGCTATCTGCTGAAGCCCCTCTACAACCTGCTCTTCACCCGCGACGCCTCGTCGACCATCTACGACCGTGTGCTCATCAACTCCATGAGTTTTGAGGTGCGCGAACGCGAGACGCTGCTCTACGACGCCATCTTCCGCCACTTTTTCAAGGTGAAGATACTCAATGCCGCCGCATGGAATCCATTGGCCCGCACCGAGGGCGGTGATATCCACATCGGCTCACGCGACCTTTTGTGCATCGGCGAGGGCATCCGCACCAACGCCAAGGGTATTGACTATCTGGCTCAGACGTTTGCCCGCGAGCGCGAGCATTTCAGCATACTGGTTCAGGAATTGCCCATGGATCCCGACTCGTTCATCCATCTCGACATGGTTTTCACCTTCCTGTCCAAGCACGACTGCATGGTATTTGAGCCCATGCTTAAGAAGCAAGGTCTCTTTGCCAACAAGGCCACCACGCTCATCAAGATAGACAACGGCCGCATCAGCTATCATGAAGTGCACGACATGGTAGAAGGTCTGAACCGTCTGGGCTGGGACATGCGGCCCATCATATGCGGCGGCACCGACTCATGGGTGCAGCTCCGTGAGCAGTGGCACAGCGGGGCCAACTTCTTTGCCCTGGGCGACGGCAAAGTGATGGGCTATCGGCGCAACACCTACACCATCGACGCTCTGGACCATGCCGGCTATGATGTACTCAACGCCGAAGACATCATCAGCGGCAAGGAAGACATGACCGCCCACGACAAATTCGTCGCGGCCTTTCCCGGTTCCGAACTGCCCCGCGCAGGCGGCGGCGCCCGCTGCATGACGATGCCGATACTGAGAGACTAAGCAGCAGAATTGCCCCTTACTATTGAGCGCTTGGACAGGTTTCGTCCTGATTCAAGCGCTCAATGATTTACGCAAGCCGAACGGCAAAAAAATATCAGTCAAGCGGATATCCGGCCCCAAAAACAACTTTTCGTAGGAAATTCTGCCGATTTTCCAACAAAAAGTAAGCATTTCGTTTCACCTTACAACAAAAAAGTGTACCTTTGTGGTGCAAATCGAAGAATGGTTCCTTTTGTTACGAGGCAAAGGTCCCCTTTCCAACTGGGGCGAAGGCTATTAGAAGGAGCCAACCTTGCAAACACATTTTTAAAATAAGGATAATAAAGAAACATGTCGAACAGTCAACCCATTGTAGGATCCAAGATCAAAGGTATTAGAGAGTCGAAGAATTTATCGGTAGAAGAGATAGCCGAGCGCAGCGGTCTTTCGGTAGAGCAGATATTGTCGGTGGAGAACGACCACACCCTACCCTCCTTGGGGCCGCTTATCAAGATAGCCCGTGCGTTGGGCGTGCGTCTGGGCACCTTTCTTGACGACAGTGACGAATTAGGTCCTGTGGTATGCCGTGCCGCCGACCGCGACAGCAGCATCAGTTTCTCGAACGGCACAGCCGACAGCCGCAAGCACATGGAGTATCACTCACTGGCCCGCGAGAAAGCCGGCCGGCACATGGAGCCCTTCCTTATTGAGATACAGCCCAGCGAGGCAAAAGACTTCAAGCTCTCGGCCCATGAAGGCGAGGAATTCATTTATGTGATGGAAGGCGAAGTGGAGATAGACTACGGCAAGACCACCTACCATCTTTATGAAGGCGACAGCATCTACTACGACTCTATCGTGAAGCACCATGTGCACGGTGCCACCGGCAAGGGCGCCAAGATTCTGGCCATGGTTTATATACCCATTTAAGGACCTCACCTCAAGCATAAAGGATTTATGGAGCAATTATCAGAAAGGACACTGGGCGGCTGGTTGGAATACTGGGCCGCAGAAACCCCCGATAAAGAATACATCGTCTACTCCGACCGCGACCTGCGTTTCACCTGGAAGGTGTTCAACGAGCGTGTGGACAATTTGGCCAAGGGTCTGCTGGCCATTGGCGTGCAAAGAGGCAGCCATGTAGGCATCTGGGCCACGAACGTGCCCGACTGGCTCACCTTTCTCTACGCCACGGCCAAGATAGGCGCCGTGCTGGTAACGGTGAACACTAACTACAAGCAGAGCGAGCTGGAGTATCTGTGTGAGAACTCCGACATGCACACCCTCTGCATTACCGACGGTACATGGGAATGTGACTACATAGACATGACCTACAAGATGCTTCCCGAGCTTCGCAGTTGCGAGCGCGGCCATCTGAACAGCCCCCGTTTCCCCCACATGAAAAACGTGGTGTACATAGGCATGGAGAAATACCGTGGCATGTACAACACCGCCGAGCTGTTGCTGCTGGGTCAGAATATCGACGACGACACGCTGACCGAGGTAAAGAAGCAAGTGAGCTGTCACGATGTGGTGAACATGCAGTACACCTCGGGCACCACTGGTTTCCCGAAGGGTGTGATGCTCACCCACTACAATATAACCAACGACGGCTACTTCACCGGTGAGAACATGCGGTTCACGCAAGACGACAAGCTCTGCGTGTGTGTACCTCTTTTCCACTGCTTCGGTGTGGTGCTGGCCACGATGAACTGCCTCACCCACGGCTGCACGCAAGTGATGGTGGAGAAATTCGACCCCCTGGTGGTGCTGGCCTCCGTTCACAAGGAGCGGTGCACCGCCCTCTACGGTGTTCCCACCATGTTCATAGCCGAGCTCAACCATCCCATGTTCGACCTGTTCGACATGAGTTCGCTGCGCACCGGCATCATGGCCGGCTCGCTATGCCCTGTGGAACTGATGAAGCAAGTGAGCGACAAGATGTATATGACCATCACGAGCGTATACGGTCTGACTGAGAGTTCGCCCGGCATGACCCAGACCACCATCTTCGACACTTTTGAGCAGCGCTGCACCACCGTGGGGCGCGACTTCCCTTTTGTGGAGGTAAAAGTGCTCGACCCCGAGACCGGCGAGGAATGTCCGGTGGACGTGCAGGGCGAGATGTGCTGCCGTGGTTTCAACGTGATGAAGGGCTACTACAAGAATCCCGAAGCCACCGCCGAGGTGATAGACCAGAACGGTTTCCTCCACTCCGGCGATCTGGGTGTGAAAGACGAGGACGGTTATTACCGCATCACCGGCCGTATCAAAGACATGATTATCCGTGGTGGTGAGAACGTGTATCCCCGCGAGATAGAAGAATTCCTCTACCACATGCCCGGCATCAAAGACGTGCAAGTGGCCGCCGTTCCGTCGAAGAAATACGGCGAGGAAGTGGGCGCCTTCATCATTCTGCAGGAAGGCGCCAAGATGGAGCCGGAAGACGTGCGCGATTTCTGCAAGGGCAAGATAGCCCGTTACAAGACGCCCAAGTATGTATTCTTCGTCGACGAGTTCCCCCTCACCGGTTCCGGCAAGATACAGAAGTTCAAGCTCAAGGAGCTCAGTCTCAAGCTCTGCGAGCAGATGGGCATAGAAGTGAAATAACAACACAAGCAACGATATGAAAAACATTCTTTTGGCCGCTACATTCGGCCTTATGACATTCAGTATGGCGACAGCCCAGGAAAAGACCGTGAACGACGGCAACAAATATGTAGGTTATGAAGAGCGTACCGGCAACGAGTCGGTGGTATACTTCACCCGCGACCTGAGCGCTCAGGGCCTTATCAAGGCCTATGAGCAGGTGTGCGGCAAGATAGAGGGCCGTGTAGGCGTGAAGCTTCACACCGGTGAGCCCAACGGCCCCAACATCATACCCCGCGAGTGGGTGAAAGCCCTTTTGGAGAAAGACCTGCCCGGTGCCACCGTGATAGAGACCAACACCTATTACGACGGCGACCGCTATACCACCGCCGAACACCGTAAGACCCTGAAGGTGAACGGCTGGACCTTCTGCCCTGTCGACATACTCGACGAGGAAGGCACAGCAGAACTGCCCGTCGTCGGCGGCAAATGGTTTACCAAGATGTCGGTGGGCGGTCATCTGAAGAACTACGACTCGATGGTGGCGCTAACCCACTTCAAGGGTCACACCCAAGGCGGTTTCGGCGGCAGCAACAAGAACATCGGCATAGGCTGTGCCGACGGCCGTATCGGCAAGGCCTGGATACACACCACCCCCGGTCAGCCCAACCAGTGGGACATCAAGGAAGAAGAATTTATGGAACGTATGACCGAGTCGACCAAGGCAAGCATCGACTTTTTCGGCGAGCACGTAACGTATGTAAACGTGATGCGCAACATGTCGGTGTCGTGCGACTGTGAGGGTGTGGCCGCAGCGCCTGTTGTGACCCCCAATGTAGGCATTCTTTCATCGACCGACATCCTGGCTGTAGACCAGGCCTGCATCGATATCATATACGCCATGACAGCCACCGAGCACCACGACCTGGTGGAGCGCATCGAGACCCGCCACGGTTTGCGCCAGCTCTCCTACATGAAAGAGCTCGGCATGGGCAACGACCGCTACGTGCTCATAGACCTGGACAACGGCGGCAAGCGCATAACTGCCGAAGAAGCCGCCAAGGGCCTTAAGCCCTTCGTTCAAGGGAAATAAGACACTCATACAGCAGCATAAAAACTCCGTTCCTCCTCAAAGGGACGGAGTTTTTATCGATAAGCAGCTGGATTACAAATTCCGTTGGACGCGGGAAACTGAACAGTAATTATTCTTTTTACTGAAAGAAATTCCCGTAATTGACATAAATATTCTTTGAAACTGAAAGAAATTGTCATAATTGACGTAATTATTCATTGACACTGACAGAAATTCCCGTAATGCACGTAATTATTCATTGACATTGAAAGAAATTGTCATAATGCGCTGAAATTTCTCATTATCATAAACCTGGAGTCATGAGAAATTACGGGAATTATGGGAATTTCTTTCCTTTTTCTACTNNNTGAAATTTCTCATTATCATAAACCTGGAGTCATGAGAAATTACGGGAATTATGGGAATTTCTTTCCTTTTTCTACTGATTAATTTCTTTGACAGAAATTATCGTAATGCGCAGAAATTTTGCATTGGAATGACTATGTTTTTATTGAACTGAGATTCCGCTGAATAAGAAAAAACGTGACAGGTGCTTGGTCCTGCCACAGTCGAGTTATTAATGAAATTGGAGAATTGTGCTCTGAAAAAGGGTGAGTGTTTTTATCTCACCTCAAGATGGTCGTGACGAGCCATCCAGATGCTGAAAACTGCGCCAACCACGAGAAGGGCGGCCATTGCTACTGTGCTGATAATAGTGCTGTAATCCATAATCTTTTTATCTTTAAATTGGTTATTCTTTTCGTTTGCAAAGGTACACCGATTATGGAAAGCTCGCAAACAATGGTAATGACTTATCAAGCATCCTTCACCGCAACAGAATCCGATTGCTGCTATCGAAAAAACCGATAGCCGCTCAGTGTCCCGCCTTCGACAGCCAATTTCTTACCGGTATGTCATAAAAACGCATGGCCATCCATCCGAGCAAGACACAGGCCAATGGCAGCAGGAGCGCTACGGGCCACACGCTGTGCATGCGGGCAATAGGCACAAGGTTGCCGTCGAAACCGATATAGGCATAGAAAAGGTACATGAGCGGATAATGCACCGCATAGAGCGGATAGCTCAGGTTTCCCAGGAAGCGGCTCACGCTCTCCGTGGCCGAACTGGTGTCAGAAGCAGAGGCCCCCATCCAGACCATTGCCGGAAACACGATTACCACACAAAGCGCATCATAAAGTCCGTTGGCCCATGAAGGCAGTTGGGTGAAGAGAAGGGTGACGCATGCCACAGCTACCAGTACAGCCGAGCATTTCCAGAAAGCATTTTTTATGCGCCCCGCTCTGAAGCGGCGCGCCATCAGCATGCCCATGGAGTAAGGGAAGAGCATCCTTACCATTCCTGTGAAGAATCCCCCATCGGCCATGGTCCATCCTGTACCGAGATAGCCGTCGCTCACGGAAATGCCCACCAACAAGCACCCCGTGACGACCGACACGGCCGCCAGCGCCTTGTCAGGCAACCGACGGAGCAGTAGCGCATACAGCACATTGCCCACATATTCGAAGAAGAGCGACCAATGCGGTCCATTGAGCGGAAAGAGTTCGCCATTCCCCCTCACATCGGCCCGCGCCCCCACCGACATGGGCAGCATGCACATATTGAACAATAGCGCCACTATGACAAGTCTGAAGGGAATATGATTCCCATTCCACGTCATGCTCCCCTGCATTAGGAAACACACCATGCCTATCAGAGCCCCCAGCACCACCATGGGATGCAGGCGGATAAGACGCCGCCGAAAAAAACCACCTATAGAGAGGCCCTTCTGCCACCGGTCGTCGTAGGCATAGCCGATGACAAATCCTGAGAGCACGAAGAAGAAGTCGACCGCCAGATAGCCATGCGGCAGCGGTGTCCAGTCGAAACACTCAAACACATGATAGGCGATTATGACAAGCGCCGCTACTCCCCGCAATCCGTCGAGGATATCATAATGCGGCTTCGCAGCGAAGCAAGGTTTCTTATTCATTTTTTCAGGGAATCTATTGGTGACAGTCCAACCATTCTCTTTTAGAATTATCTTCATTATTGATGCAAAAATACATAAAAAAGGAAGATTTTTCATAAATGAAGTAAAAAAAAGACGCGAATATGCCACAAACTGAAATAAATACCTACTTTTACAAAAAAAATTGGGAAAAGCCACATTGGATACAACAGCAAGACGCCAAGAACAGCAGAAACGGCTGAAAGATAGCAAGACTTATCAAGCCATGAACACGCTGACGCGGTATATGGACCGCTATTATCTCGATGCCCTCATCGGTCTGGTGCCCGGTTGGGGCGATGCGTTTGCCCTGCTCAGCATCATTCCCTTTGTCTATTTCTCCCTTAGGGTGGTGCGGAGTGTGCCCCTGACGCTGGCCGTGATCAACAACTCGCTCCGCGACGTGCTGCTCGGCATGATACCCTTCTTTGTAGGTGATCTCATCGACATCTTCCACCGTGCCAACACCCGCAACTTAGCAATGATACAAGGCTTTGTCGACGGCGACGAGGGCGTAATCCGGCAGGTGAACCAGCGAGCCCTTCAATCTGCCGTGGCCATTGTGGTGTTGCTGCTGCTCATCGGTCTGATGGTGTGGCTGCTCATCCGTTTTGGCAGTTTCCTCTATTCACAGGCATCGGCACTTTTCTAAGGCGGGATTAAAGACTCTAGGGACTAGCGTTATGCTTATTTTCGGTCGATTATTTGAATAATCCTAAAATAAGGCGTAACTTTGCAGAATGATTTATCCCAACAATTTCGAACAGAAAATAGGTTTCGACGAGATAAGGCAGTTGTTGAAAGACCGCTGCCTCTCCCCCATGGGCAAGGAGCGCATAGACAGTCTGCGTTTCTCAACCGACGTGAAGAGCATCCGGCAATGGCTGGAGCAGATTAAGGAATTCAGACGCATCATCAACTCCGGTGAGGAGTTTCCCACCCAGTTTTATTATGACGTGCGGGCAGGCGTATCGCGCCTCCGTCTGGAGGGCACCCATTTGGACGAGGGAGAGCTATTCGACCTTCGCCGCCTTCTCGACACCGTGGGTCAAGTGGTCCGCTACCTGAGCCGCACAGAAGGTGGTGCGGATGGCGATTCAGAGGACACCGCCTATCTCTACCCCACCCTTCACAAGCTCACCACCGGCATCCGTCCGTTCACGGCCCTTGTGGCCAGGATAGACCGCATATTGGACAAATACGGCAAGATACGCGACAATGCCTCTCCGGCCCTGTTCGACATACGGCAGCAGTTGGCCAAGACCGAAGGTTCCATCTCCCGTATCCTCGGAAGCATTCTGAAAGCCGCCCAGCAAGACGGCCTTGTAGAGAAAGACGCCTCGCCCACGGTGCGCGACGGCCGCTTGGTGCTGCCTGTGGCCCCCGCCATGAAACGCAAGATAAAAGGCATCGTGCACGATGAGAGTGCCACAGGCCGCACCGTGTTTATAGAGCCCACCGAAGTGGTGGAAGCCAACAACCGCATCCGCGAGTTAGAAGCAGAGGAACGCCGTGAGATAATCCGCATACTGACAGAAGTATCTTCAGAGATACGTCCCTACACTGCCGACATCATGAGTACGGTACAGTTGCTGTCGATTATCGACGTAATCCGCTCAAAGGCCCTTTTTGCCGAATTGACAGGCAGCGTGGAACCCAGTTTGAGTGACCATCCGCTGATAGACTGGCGCCAGGCCCGGCACCCCCTCCTTCAGCTGTCGCTTGCCAAGCAAGGCAAGAAAGTGGTGCCCCTCGACATCACACTCACCGACCAGGCCCGCATTCTGATTATCTCCGGTCCGAACGCCGGCGGCAAGTCGGTCTGTCTGAAGACCGTAGGTCTGTTGCAGTATATGCTTCAGTGCGGTCTATCAATTCCCGTGGGCGACCGTAGCGATGCCGGCCTCTTCCGCCACATCATGATCGACATCGGCGACGAGCAGAGCATAGAGAACGACCTGAGCACCTACTCGAGCCATCTACTGAACATGAAGCAGATGATGAAGCAGTGCGACCGCTGGACACTGCTGTTGATAGACGAGTTCGGCACCGGTACCGAGCCTCAGATAGGCGGTGCCATTGCCGAATCGGTGCTGAAGCAATTCTGGAAGCACGATGCATGGGGTGTTATCACCACCCACTACCAGAACCTGAAACATTTTGCCGACGACCACAAAGGCGTGGTGAACGGCGCCATGCTATACGACCGCCACGAGATGCGCGCCCTCTTCCAACTGGAGATAGGGCGTCCGGGCAGTTCGTTCGCCATAGAGATAGCACGCAAGACCGGCATCCCGGAAGAAGTGATCAGAGACGCCAGCGAGATAGTGGGTGCCGACTATATCCAGAGCGACAAATATCTGCAGGACATTGTGCGCGACAAGCGCTATTGGGAAGGCAAGCGGCAGCAGATACACCAGCAGGAGAAACAGATGGAGCAGACCACAGCCCGCTACGAAGAGGAGATAGCCAGGCTGAAAGAAAGCCGCCGCCAGATACTGTCGAAAGCGAAAGAGGAAGCCGAGGAACTGCTCCGCGAGACGAACCGCAAGATAGAGAACACCATCCGTGAGATACGCGAGAGTCAGGCCGAGCGCGAATCAACCCGCAAGCTGCGTGAAGACTTGAACCAGTTCAAGCAGGAAGTACTAGAGATAGACACCAAGGCCGAGGAAGAACTTGTGTCGCGTAAGATACGCCAGATACAAGAACGCCAGCAGCGCCGTGACCGCCGCCGCAAGGAGAAAGCCGAGCGCCAGGCCGCCGAGGCAGCCCAAAAGGCACAGAAGGCCCAAAAGGCAGAAGAAGAAAAAGTGCTGAAGGTGGGCGACAGTGTAAGGATAAAAGGTCTGAGCACAGTAGGCACCATCGAGAAGACCGACGGCAA
This sequence comes from uncultured Prevotellaceae bacterium, assembly GCA_900318915.1. Lineage (GTDB taxonomy): Bacteria > Bacteroidota > Bacteroidia > Bacteroidales > Bacteroidaceae > Prevotella. The sequence continues at coordinate 34,070 of ONMI01000024.1, forward strand.
GACGGCCACCGTGGTATTCGGCGACATGCGCACCAAGATGCGTGCCGACCGTTTGGAGCATGCCGACAAACCCGCCCTTGAAGACCGGCCGACCGTGGCGGTGAACCGCACCACGCGCGAGACGATAGACCACCGACGGGAGCAATTCCACCAAGACATTGATGTGCGCGGCATGCGCGGCGACGAAGCCCTCAACGCCGTTACCTATTTCATCGACGACGCCATTCTGGTGGGTGTGAGCCGTGTGCGCATTCTTCACGGCACCGGTACCGGCATACTGCGCCAGCTGATACGCCAATATCTTAGCACCGTACCGGCAGTAACCAACTACCGTGATGAGCACGTCCAGTTTGGCGGTGCCGGCATCACGGTAGTCGACTTGGAGTAAGAGTTGTTTTTACCACACGATATTGCATCCCATGGAGATGCTGGCGTTGGAATTGAGCGGTATCAGTTCCTTGCTGCATTTGCCGAGGAGCTGGTCCATACCGACAAAGAAGTTGAAGCCTTTTGGATGGAAATTGACCATCCATCCCAGACTTGCGGCGAAACTGCTCACCGAGAAGCTCAGTGCCGCATCAAACCAGTTGTTTGGTGTGACATTGGCAGAGAGCCGTCCCTCTGTCCAGGAATAGTCACCATTGATACGCTGTGTGGCGAGCAGACCGAACGAAAGAGGTTTATAAGACGGCAGTGTGTAACTGGCACCAACATTCAGTGTAGCGCCGATGCCCGTTGTTCTTCCCCCTTGGTCGCCCTGGTCCACGAGATGGGCGAAATCGGCCATCTGGTCAACATATCTGTCCGTCTGCGCCTCGAGGTTCTCATCGTCATGCTTCTTCATGGAGACATCGTGGAATCCGTTGAAATTGAACGACTCAGCAGTATTCTTAGCATAGAAATCATGTTTCCAATTGATAAAGCCCAGGTCGAGGAGTGCGCCTCTCAGTGACCACTGCTCATTGATTTTGTAGATAAGTCCCAGGTCGGCGGCCAGTCCGATGCCGTCAAGTCCGCCATTATGCACATTCACATCCCTCACATACTGATATTCTCCCGGACGAATGTCATACTCCTTGGTGCCGCTTTCATACTCGAAGCCCTTCATACTGACATGCGACTCAGCATCGGCAGCCACGGTCCATGAATCATTCGCATTGAGGTCGGCCTGCACATTGTCCATTTTCAGCGAAGCGTTTCCGATGCCCAGCAGCAGTTTCAGTTTGGCCCCCAGCCTCAACTTGTCGTTGATATCTCTTGAATGTCCGAAGGCAAGTTCGCTGAAGGCGATACCATCGGCCCTGACAGTGCCGATATCATAATGCTCGTTTTTCAGGTCGCAAGCCATTCTGAGCAGTTCGTAAGGAATCACCCCATTGATTTTGGCCCTGACATTGAGTTCGAGCGTATTGTAACCGCCGAGTCCTTTGAATCCGGCCGACAACACCGCCACCTTGGCCTGGCCGCTGATTCGGTTGTCGCCAGTATTGAATCCGTCGAGGGCATCATTCAGATACGGATTGAGGAAAGAAGTCATTTTCTTGTCGCTCATTGCCGGATAGAGCGGATTTTTTCTCACCACGTCGTTGTATCCGAAGTCGCCCATCATTTTGATATTCATATTACCGATAATGGGCAGCGCAATATAATTCTGCTCATTACCAGCAGCCGGGTTGAGCGAGTGTTGATAAAGGAAACCTTCATCGAAATAGGCCGTATTGATGTCCTGTGCCACTGCCGGCAGAGCCACCAGAACTGCCATCGATGCTATATATCTGACATTTATCTTCATCATGTGGAGAACAGTTAGATTGAACATTTGATGCTGTTTTCTAATTCATGTCAACGGCCAGTTGTCCGACGACAGACATTTTCAAGTTTTTCAGGTTGAGGGTATGATTCTTGCTGTTGAGTCTTTTCCCTGTCACCGAATTTTCGCCTTTCTCATCGGTGGCTGTACCGATTATTTTTAGCATGACGCCGTCCATTTCCTTGAGCACCCCATTGTCGAGCGGTTTTATTACGATTTGCTGCTCGATATTGACGGGTGTCTTTCCATCAGCCGATGCCGGAATTTGCTTCAGCACTTCCACGCTGAGCCTTTGCGTGCTGATGCTGTCGCCGTTGACATCGAGTCCATAGGCCGACATGGTAATGAAGAAAGGCATTTTGTTCTCGATGTCGGCAGTTGCGAGACAGTAGCCTTGGGGGTTGCCCTGTTCGTCGGTGACGAACGACACATCCTTGAGCACATGGTTCCAATGCGTATACGGATGTCTGTATGTAATCCGTGCCTCCTCGCCGAATGCCAAGGGAGCCCAGAGCGAGAAGTTGGCATCAGCCCTGTAAGAGCGTCCGAGCTCTACTTCAGAGAGATGTTCCTGATTACCAACTATTTCCATGTCTGTAAAGTAGATAATGTTGGGCACTTTTTTGAGCAGTTCCGTAATCTGCGGCACCTGCACCACGAGTGTGTCTCCGCCCGCATTGCGGTTCTGGTTTCTGAAGCTTATGACCCCTTGGAAATTTTCCGGTATATTAAACTGCGGCACGCTGACCCTTGAGATTTCATTGTCGTCGCTTTCGCCTACCAGTGCCCCTTTTACGAGCAGTTCGATAGGCAGTTCACTGTCCACATCAAGGTCTACTTTGAGTCCATCCAGGTCGAGCACCACATTTTCATCATCGAGGAAGAGCGGCAGGTTGCCGATATTCACCCTTCCGAGACGGTCGAACTCCACTTCAGGTGCGAAATACCCTCTTGCGCTGTCAACCACAACGTAACCTATCACGGCCTTTCCTGTGACGGTATAAACATCAGAGGCATGCAGTTTGCTGAGGTCCACATCCGACTGGTTTACGGTTCCCGTAGCGGTAATCTCGCCTTGCATATGAATATTATCGCCTCTGACATATTCCAGGAGACAGCCATTCTCATTATCTTTCGTAAAGTCAAGTCCTTTGATTGCAACCCTGATGGAGGTGTTGTTTTTGGGCGACACGTTGTAGAGCATGGCCGTATTGTCATCATTCACCTGTATTTCCTCCTCGTCGACGACAATTTTATCCACATCGAGGAATTTCGGAAGGAAGAGTTTTACAGAAGCGATATTGTTGACTCCCGCCTTGAAATTGCTGGAGAAAGACACCGTGGTTCTAATGTTGGCCGTTAAGGCTACATATTCAAGGTCGACAATAGCTTCCGGCATATTGTTCATGGTAAAGTCGAAGGTTCCTATGGTGCCGGTGAAGTGAGCCGCGATTTCCCTGTTCACCCGTCGCGTTTTGGCCGGAGCTCCGAAAGAGAGGTCTTCGCGGGTGAAAGTAAACTCAGAAGTATGCACAACATTATCGGTAGTCCTTATTTTAGAAATAAGCGTTCTCATCGTGTGCGTGTTGTTGTCGTCGGCCCTTACATAGTAGTACCCGTCATCGTCGACAGCGACGAAGTGAGTATAAGAGAGGTCGAAGACATCGTCGAGTGTGATATCCTGTGTGTTGTTGTTGCCGGGCAGTTGAAGCGAGTCGGAGCCCAGCCCCACCGTGGCATCAATATTAGAAATATCGTAATCGTCGTCAATACAGCTGGCCGTCAGGAAAAGTGCGACACCCATAGCGAGCATTTTTGCGACATCATAGCGGTTAAAGAATTTTGCCATAAGAATTATTATCAAAAGACAGTATTCGGTTTAAATCAAAAAAGAGGTTGTGTTTTATTACACAACCTCTTTTCTTGAGCCTCTTGTCGGATTCGAACCAACGACCCCGAGATTACAAATCACGTGCTCTGGCCAACTGAGCTAAAGAGGCGGGTGGGCAAGCTACTTGCATCGCGCCGCTCAACTAACTACCTTTGCTACGTTCCCGTCCTGGAGGATTCGAAAGGAGCTGGCCGTGCAAGACTTACCCGTTTTGCGGTTGCAAAGGTATATAAAATATTTATTCTTCCGCCAGCAGCCTTAATATTTTTAGATATTTTAACAATATAATATTATCCGCTTGATGCTCATGGCATAAATTTGACACCTTAAATAATAAAAGGTCGGCATTAATGTTTTGAAATAGTTCGTTATTGTCAATGATTCTTTGTAAATTTGCACCCGAATTACGAGACCATTGAGGTTTATTTTATCGAAAAAAGATGTCAGAAAGAGACACAAATCCTCCTATGACCACATCGGCCCAGCGCGACGGACTGGCTTTGGGTCTATATTGGATGGTAACCATGGGCATGTTTATCTGCCAGTTTGCCGTTCCCGTATGCGGCCTGATATGGTCGTTTATGATGCTATATACGCCTTTTTTTGTGGGTGGACTTGCCATCCGCTATGCCCTTCGTGAAAGAGGCGGTGAGTTGTCGTATGCCGGTGCCTACCTCTACTCGCTCATCACCTACATTTGCGGCGCCCTGATTCTGGCGTTGGCGTTTTGGATTTACCTCCGCTATATGGACGACGGTTATGTGATAGACCGCTATACCAGTGCGCTGACCGACCCCCGCAATCAGGAGATTATGAAAGAGCTGGGCTACGACGAGGCTACGATGAAGAATATTTTCGAACAGGCCACTACTGCGCTTCGCAGCATGCGCCCCATCGACATCACGCTTCAGTTTTTGTGGAGCACACTTGTGGCGAGCGGTTTGATAAGCCTCATTTCGGCCCTTCACTGCAAGGCGGTGCTTTACTTCAGGCGCCGCAACAAGAATTAAGAAGTCGCCGCAACAAGAATTAAGAAAAAGTAGAAATCAAATATTATCATTATTAAAAGAATGGACATATCAGTAGTAATTCCCCTATATAACGAGGCCGAATCGCTTCCAGAGCTGTATGCCTGGATAGCCCGTGTGATGGAAGAGCACCACTTCAGCTATGAGGTGATATTCATCAATGACGGCAGTACCGACACCTCCTGGCAGGTGATAGAAGACCTGAGCCGCTCTCACGACGAGGTGAAAGGCATCAAATTCCGCCGCAACTACGGTAAGAGCCCTGCCCTCTACTGCGGTTTCAAGGAAGCCCAGGGCGATGTGGTGATTACAATGGACGCCGATCTTCAGGACTCTCCCGACGAGATACCCGGTTTGTATAAGAAGATAAAGGAGGAGGGGTACGACCTGGTTTCCGGTTACAAACAGAAGCGCTACGACCCGTTGTCGAAGACCATCCCCACGAAACTGTTCAACGCTACTGTGCGGTGTGTGAGCGGCATCAAGAACCTGCACGACTTCAACTGCGGCCTGAAGGCCTACCGGAAAGATGTGGTGAAGAACATCGAGGTGTATGGCGAGATGCACCGTTTCATTCCCTATTTGGCCAAGAACGCCGGTTTTGAGAAGATTGGCGAGCAGGTAGTTCACCACCAGGCCCGCAAGTACGGCAAGTCGAAATTCGGTTTGAACCGTTTTGTGAACGGTTATCTGGACCTCATAACCCTTTGGTTCCTGAGCAGTTTCGGCCGCAAGCCCATGCACGTGTTCGGTTTTCTTGGGACAATCATGTTCATGATAGGTTTCATAGCAGCCTTCATTATCGGCGCCGCCAAGCTGGTGGCCCTGGCCAACGGCACTCCCCGTCCGCTTGTGACCGACTCCCCCTACTTCTATCTATCCCTGACGATGATGATTATCGGCACGCAGCTGTTTCTGGCCGGTTTTATCGGCGACCTGATAAGCCGCTCATCGTCCACCCGCAACGACTACCAGATAGAGGAGACCCTGCGATGCAAAGAATAGCGCGGCGGCTTTTGCCTGCGGCCCTCCTTATCCTGTCGGCCTGCTCATCGATCGACTGTCCGCTGAACAACGTCGTCTACCTGAAGATGACCCTCGACGACGGCAGCGGCATGATGAGCGACACGCTCAACGTGATAGCCCACCGCCCCACTCTTGGCGACACGACCATGGTGAACAGCCTTGTAGAGGCCGGGAGCACCTGGGTGGAGATGAGCTACGCGCAGGATGTAGACGTGCTGATACTGAACCGCCATGACAGCACCGGCCGTTACAGCATCGACACCCTGCTTGTGGAGAAGAGCAACCAGGCCCATTTTGAGTCGGTAGACTGCGCCCCCGCCTACTTTCATGAAATCAAGAGTGTGAGCCACACCCATCATGGCCTCGACTCGGCAGTGCTGTACAAAACCACTGTAGACTATGACACGACCCGTACCAACATTAAGCTCTATTTCAAGGCACTTGATTAGTCTTCTCTGCCTGTGCGGAGCTCTCAGCACCTACGGTCAGCCCAAGCTGAGGGTCGCGGAACCGGTAGACAGTGTCGCCTTTCTGCGCGGTTTTGCCGTGTCGGTAGATTTGGTGGGGCCGATACAGAAAATGGTGAGCGACTACGGTCAGTTTGAAGGCGCCTTTCGTGTGAATCTGCGCGACAAGTATTTTCCCATCATTGAGGCCGGCATCGGCAAGGCCAGCCACAACGATGCGGTGACCAAGATCAGCTACAGCAGCAGCGCCCCCTACTTCAGGGTAGGCATCGACTTCAACCTTATGAAGATGAAGCACGATGTGAACCGCATCTACGGCGGTGTACGCTATGGCTTCAGCAGTTTCAAGTACGACATCAGTCATCCAGGCGTCACCGACCCCAAATGGGGCGGCACAGCCGTTTTCGAAGCCCAGGACGTGTCGTGCAACTACCACTGGGCGGAGATAGTGGCCGGTGTGGACAGCAAGATTTGGGGACCGTTCCATCTTGGTTGGTCGGTTCGCTACCGACGCCGCATCGCCCACGACGACGGTCCGTTGGACAATGTGTGGTACGTGCCCGGCTACGGTAAGGCTGGCAGTACTCGTCTGGGCGGCACCTTCAATGTAATCATCGACATATAGAGCATACCCCATGAACGACAAGAAGAAATGGCTATGGCAGTTGCCCTTCCTGCTTTTTCTTATCGGCGGCACCATTTTTGTTATCCGCCAGCAGCACCAGGCCGTCTACCAGCACGACCATGGATTCATATTCGGCACCGTATACAATATCACCTATCAGCACGACAAGAATCTGCAGCATGAGATAGAGTCCGCTCTTCAGCAGGTCGACGCATCGCTGTCGCCTTTCAACAAGGCGAGCATCATCAGCCGTGTGAACCGCAACGAAGCCGTGAAGGTGGACGTTCTGTTCAGGGAAGTGTTTGAGAAATCGATGCAAATATCAAAAGACACCGAAGGTGCCTTCGACATCACCGTCGCCCCGTTGGTCAACGCCTGGGGATTCGGTTTCAAGCACGACACCCGCCCCACCCCTTCGGCCATCGACAGTATGAAGGCTCTGGTGGGATACAAGAAAGTGAGCCTCACCCCCTCGGGCCAGGTGAAGAAAAGCGACCCCCGCATCATGCTCGACTGCAGTGCCGTGGCCAAGGGCTACGGTTGCGATGTGGTGGCCCGCCTGCTAAGCCGCGCTGGCGTGACCAACTACATGATAGAGATAGGCGGTGAGATTGTGACCCACGGTGTGAGCGAGAAGCGCCTGCCCTGGCACATCGGTGTGACGGTGCCCACCGACGACACCCTTGCCACGCAGAAAGACCTGCAGGCCATACTGAACGTGACCGACCGCGCCATGGCCACAAGCGGCAACTACCGCAACTTCTACTATGAGGGCGGCCGCAAGGTAGCCCACACCATCGACCCCCGCACGGGTCAGCCCGTTCAGCACTCGCTTCTCTCCGCCACTGTGCTGGCTACCGACTGTGCCACCGCCGATGCCTATGCCACCTCGTTCATGGTGATGGGCATGGAGAAAGCCATCAAGTTGCTGGAGCGCCATCCGGAGTTGCTGGCTTACTTTATCTATTCCGGCTACCACGGAGAGAACCAAGTGTGGTACTCTCCTGCCCTCCGCGACAAGATACAAGAATAAATGCGATGAAGTCGGACCTCAACATGTATGCCACGCTGCTGTCGCAGTCGCTATTCCAAGGCATGAGCCAGAGCGACTTGGAACAGGTGGTAGGTCACACCCATTTCGACTTCAGCAATGTGCCCGCCCTATCCCCCATCGCCGTAGAGGGCAGCCGCAGTGAGAGTCTGCTGTTCATCACCCACGGCACGCTGACTGCCACGGCCACCTCCGACGACCATTCCTACACGCTGTCCGAGACATTGCCCACCCCCTGGCTGATAGAGCCCGAACGTCTATTCGGTCTCACCCCCCGCTATGCCCGCACCTACACAGCCCAGAGCGACTGCCGTCTGTTCGGCATTGGCAAGGACGAAGTGGTGTCGCTGTCGTCGCGTTTCGACATATTCAGCATCAACCTGCTCAACATCTACACCACCCATGCCCAGCGCGTGAGCCGGCAGTGCTGGCGCACGCCGCCTCATGACATCAAGGGCAAGCTGGCCCGTTTTGTATCCGACCACAGTCTGCGTCTCACCGGCGACAAGACACTCTATGTGAAGATGTCGACGCTGGCGCATCTATTGGGTGAGAGCCGCCTCAATCTGTCGCGTGTTCTTCACGAATTAACCGCCGAGGGTCTCCTCGCCATGAGCCGTGGCGAGGTGCGCATTCCCCATTTGGAGAAGCTGCTGTCGGGCAGTCTATAACCGCCTGGACCCTGGAATCTGTAACAATCATTAAGTTAAGTAATCAAAAAAGGGCAGTGCCATGCCCCTATTCGGAAAAAAACATGTAACTTTGCATAAGCATTGGCACGCGACCAAGTCGCCTATCAAATCCGAACCTATAAAAAGAACAACTGTGGAAGAAAAAGAGAGAGTGAATCCGTTTTTTGAGCCGTACGGCACCCCCCATGATACGCCCCCTTTTGACCGTATCCAACTAAGCGACTACAAGGAAGCCTTTCTGGAAGGCATCCGTCGTGAGCGCGAGGAATTCGACAAGATTATCAACAATCCCGCCCGTCCCACCTTCGACAACACCCTATTGAGCGAAGACGACGACAAGCAGTACTACTATGGCCTGCTTGACCGCGTATCGAGTGTGTTTTTTAATCTTATGAGTGCCGAGAGTAACGACGAGATGGAGGCCCTGGCCCAGGAAATGGACCCCATACTTACCAAGCACGCCAACGACATAAGCCTCAACCCCACTTATTTTGAACGTGTGAAGCACGTGCACCGCCACCACCGCATTCTGACCCAGGAAGAGAAGAAGTTGCTGGACAACACCTACGACGGGCTGGTGCGCAACGGTGCCCTTCTGGACGAGGCGGGCAAGGAGCGGCTTCGTGAGATGAGCGAGGAAGGCGGTCTGCTGGGCCTGCAGTTCTCTCAGAATCTGCTGAAAGAGCGCAAAGCCTTCTTCCTCCACCTGACCACCGACGCAGACATCGAGGGACTGCCCGACACCCTGCTCGACGCCGCCAAGGCCGAGGCCACTGAGCGCGGCATGGAAGGCTGGGTGGTTACGCTCGACGCCCCGCTATACACTCCGTTCATGCAGTACAGTCCGCGCCGCGACTTGCGCGAGAAGCTGTTTATGGGCTACAATACCCTGTGCACCCACGACAACAGCGAGAACAACATAGAGATATGCAAGCGCATTGTGAATCTGCGTCTTGAAACGGCTCAGCTGCTGGGCTACAAGACCTATGCCGACTATGTGCTCAAGAAGCGCATGGCCAGCAACAAGCACAACGTCTACAAGCTGCTCAACGAGCTTATCGATGCCTACCGTCCTACAGCCGTCCGCGAGATGGAGGCCATTGAGCGCATGGCCCGCAAGCTTGAAGGCCGCAAATTCGTGCTCGAGCCTTGGGACATCAGCTACTACTCGCACAAGCTCCGTATGGAGAAGTACAACATCGACTCAGAGATGGTGCGTCCCTATCTGGAGCTGAACCGCGTGATAGAGGGTGTGTTCTCGCTGGCCACCCGTCTCTACGGCATCACTTTCAAGGAGAACCCCGCCATACCCGTCTACCATCCCGACGTGAAAGCCTATGAGGTGTTCGACGAGGACGGCAGCTATCTGGCCGTGCTCTACGCCGACTTCCATCCCCGCAAGGGCAAGCGCGGCGGAGCCTGGGAGACCAACTACAAGGAGCAGTGGATAGACCGCAAGGGAGTGAACCACCGTCCCCATGTAAGCATCGTGATGAACCTGACGAAGCCCACCCAGGACAAGCCCTCGCTGCTGACACTGGGCGAGGTGGAGACCTTTCTCCATGAGTTCGGTCACGCCCTTCACAGCATATTCGCCAACACCCGTTTCGCCAGTATGTCAGGTACGAGCGTGAGTTGGGACTTTGTAGAGTTGCCCTCGCAGTTTATGGAGAACTACTCCATAGAGAAAGACTTTCTGCGTACCTTCGCCTTCCACTATCAGACCGGCGAGCCCATGCCCGACGAGCTGATCAAGCGCATTGTGAAGAGCCGCAACTTCAACGCCGCCTACGGTTGTCTGCGTCAGGTGAGTTTCGGTCTGCTCGACATGGCCTACCACACGCTGAAGGAGCCCTTCACGGGCGACCTTCTCGCCTTTGAGAAGAAAGCGTGGAAGCGCGCCATTCTTTTCAAGGAGCGCCCCGACACCTGCATGACGGCCCAGTTCTCTCACATCATGGCAGGCGGTTATGCCGCCGGGTACTACAGCTACAAGTGGGCCGAGGTGCTCGATGCCGACGCCTTTGCCGTATTCCGCCGTCATGGCATTTTCGACCGGAAAACGGCCGAGCGTTTCCGCCGTGAAGTGCTTTCGAAAGGCGGCACCGAGCACCCCATGAAACTCTACAAGCGCTTCAAGGGCAGCGATCCCAGCATCAAGGCCCTTCTGCGCCGCAACGGCATCCGCCTTTCCTCCTCCTCTCCGAAGAAAGCAAGCAAGTGATGAAAGAGCAAGAGAAACAGCATCTGTTAGACCTTCGCTACCTGCGTATGGCCCGTATCTGGAGCGAGAACAGCTATTGTGTTCGCCGCAAGGTGGGCGCCCTGGTGGTGAAGGAGAAAATGATTATCAGCGACGGCTACAACGGCACGCCGAGCGGTTTTGAGAATGTGTGCGAGGACAGTCAGAATGTGACCAAGGCCTATGTGCTGCATGCCGAGGCCAACGCCATCACCAAGTTGGCCCGCAGCAGCAACAACAGCGACGGCTCCACCCTGTACGTGACCGCCTCTCCCTGCATAGAGTGCTCCAAACTCATCATCCAGGCCGGCATACCGACGAGCATGAATCTGAATAAGTCACCGCGTCTGATGCCTATTCTTATGGCCGTGTGTGTAGTCATCGGCATTCTGATTGGAACCTTCTACACCAGCCATTTCTCGGGCAACAAGCTCAACATCATCAATTCAGGCAGCAACCGTCTGAACAACCTGCTCCACATCATCGACGACCAGTATGTGGACAGTGTGAATCTTGACGACCTGGTGGAGAAAGCCATGCCCCTGATACTGGCCGAGCTTGACCCCCACTCCGTATACATCAGCGCCGACGAGGTACAGATGGCCACGGACGACCTGAAGGGCTCCTTCTCGGGTGTAGGCATCGAGTTTGTGATCCGCAAGGACACCGTGCGCATTCAGAACGTGATCAAGAACGGACCTGCCGACCGTGCCGGTCTTCTTGCCGGCGACAAGATTGTCATGGTAGACGGCAAGCCCTTTGTGGGCGAGGAGGTGACCAATGCTGAGGCCATGCACCGTCTGAAGGGCAAGAAAGGCACCAAGGTGGAGATAGGTGTGGAGCGCGGCAAGCAGAAAGGCGTGAAGAAATTCACGGTGACGCGCGACGACATTGTGACCCACAGTGTGAGCGCCACCTACATGATAGACCCCACCACCGGCTACATCCGCATCAAGAACTTCGGCGAGAACACCTACGGAGAAGTGCTTTCGGCCTTGGCTGAACTATCCCAGCACGGCTTCGAGAATCTGATGATTGACCTGCGCGACAACAGCGGCGGTCTGATGGCCTCCGCCATTCAGATAGCCGACGAGTTTCTGCCCAAGGGCCGTCTGATTGTCTATACCGAAGGCCGCAAGCAGCCCCGCCAATCGTACACGAGCACCGGGCGCGGCAGTTATCAGAGAGTACCGCTGGTGGTGCTCATCAATGAAGGTTCCGCCTCTGCCGCAGAGATTTTCGCCGGCGCCATACAGGACAACGACCGCGGCACGATTATCGGCCGTCGATCATTCGGCAAGGGTCTGGTACAGAATCAGCTCGACTTCACCGACGGCAGCCTGCTTCGTCTGACGATAGCCCGCTACTACACCCCCTCAGGCCGTTGTATCCAGAAGCCCTATACCGACGGCAACGACAAGGACTATGTGGAAGACCTGATGACGCGCTACACCCACGGTGAGCTGTTCTCGGAAGACAGCATCAAGCACAACGGTCCGAAATTCCACACCCGTATAGGCCGCACGGTCTACGGCGGCGGCGGCATCACGCCCGACTACTTTGTTCCGGAAGACACCACCGACATCACATCTTACTACAAGGAGGCAGCCATGAGCGGTCTGATTCTCCAGTACGCCTTTGAATACACCGACGAGCACCGTAACACGCTGAAGCAGTATTCCACGATGCCCGAGCTGCTGTCGTATCTGAAGCGTCAGGACCTTGTAGAGAAATTTGTGACTTACGCCGACAAGAACGGTCTTCAGCGCCGCAACCTGATGGTGGCCAAGTCGCGCCATCTGCTGGAGAAGTATCTCTACAGCCGCATCATCTACAACATGCTCGATGAGCAGGCATGGATGGAGTATCTGAACGAGGACGACCCCGACGTGCGGAAAGGCAAGAAAGTGTTTGCCGACGGACTGTCATGGCCTAAACTAAGCGAGAAAGACAAGAAGAAATAGACGCTGCAGAAGCGTATCTTGAGGTAGGGGTTTTCAGAAGAACCGGATTTCGGCTATGATGAAAGCCCCTACTTCATTGTTGAGCCTTTTCACAAGCTGCGACTGCATCATCATGAGGTCGGCCTTAAGGGCCGGATTGTTGATTTGCACGAAGAGCGTCTGGTTGCGTATTTTTTTTTCGCCGGTATACTGCGCCACAATCGGACCAGTCACCTTGTCCCATGCCTCGATAAGGCGCTTTTGGAGCAAGGGAGTCTCCATGCCCGACTCTCTCAGATAGAGTCTCACCACATCGGCCAGTGAAGCCGGTCTACGCTTGAACATGGCTTTCCTCCTCCAGTTCTATGGCCCCCTCGTTCACCCGATAGAGGCGGTAAGGACACTGTCCGGCCCTGAGAATCGAGTCGATATGCTGCCGGTTAGTGTCGGTTATGAAAATCTGTCCGTAGTCGGGTCCGGAAACAATTCTTACAATCTGTTCCACCCTTGAAGCATCGAGCTTGTCGAAGATATCGTCGAGCAGCAGGATAGGGCTGGTGTTGCTGGCTGTCCGCTTGAGGAAGTCGAACTGTGCCAGTTTGAGAGCAATGGCAAAGGATTTTCGCTGCCCCTGGCTGCCTTCCCTCTTGATAGGAAATCCGTCGATGAAGAACTCGAGGTCGTCGCGGTGCACCCCGTGGAGCGAGTAGCCCACGATGCGGTCCTTGTCGCGATCGCGCTGTATCAGCTCAAGCAGGTCGCCCCTCTGGGCATGCGACACATAGCTTACGCCCACCTGTTCTTTCGACTGTGCTATACGGCTGTAGATTAGTTGGAACACTCCGACGAACTCATCGACGAACGCGCTGCGTGCTTGGAAGATACGCGTGCCATGCTGCGCCATTTCGCGTTCCCAGATATCCAGCAGCAGCGGGTCGGGTTCCTCCTCCATCTTGAGCAGAGCGTTTCTCTGTTGGAGCGCCTTGTTATAGCCGTTGAGCGTCTCGATATACGTATTGTCGTATTGTCCGATGACCACATCCATGAACTTTCTTCTGGCCTCACTTCCCCCGTCGATGAGCTGGGTGTCATCCGGCGAGACCATAATGAGCGGAATAAGTCCGATATGCGCCGAGAGCCGCTTATACTCCTTCTTATTACGTTTGAAATGCTTTTTCTGCCCCCTTTTCATGCCGCAATAGACGATTTCCGTCTCGCCCCGCTCATTGGCATACTCCCCCTCGATGACGAAAAAGTCGCGCTCGTGCATGATATTCTGCGAGTCGACCGAGACCGATGCGCTGTGGCAGAATGAGAGGAAATAGAGTGCGTCGAGCAAGTTCGTCTTTCCCACGCCATTGTTGCCGACGAGGCAATTCACCTTGTCGGACGGCTCAATCAGTGCCGTCTCAATATTGCGGTAGTTCAAGATGGAGAGTTTTCTTAATAACATGCTCAGCATTCTGTAGGAGGAAGCTCCTTACGGGTGTCAGTCAGCGCTTTATGCGCAGTCTTGCCGGCAGAAGCAACCCTCATAGCGGTCAAAATCCTTGCAAAGTTAGGGGTTTTATAATGTAAAAACGAAAAAAGTGGTCAATAAATTTCACTATATGCGATAAAATGTCTAATTTTGCGTCGCCAAAATATAGGCCATGTCCTGTTCTTACAGGCACTGAAGGCAGAACAATTAAAAACAGAACAAAAAATAATGGCTAAAAAACAGAAAACGGCCCCGAATGCGGGTCAGCAAGAGATTTCAGAAGTTCTCAACAAGTCGGAGATATTCTTCGACAAGTATAAGAAACATCTTATCGGCGCCTTGGTGGCGCTGTTGGTTATCGTAGCCGCCATCATGTTGTGGCGCAACTACTCTTCCAACCGCAATGAGACCGCCAGCACGAGTCTGGCCAAATGCCAGGAGCTTTTCAGTGCTCAGCAGTTTGACAAGGCTTTGAAAGGCGACAGCCTCGGCACCCCGGGCCTTCTTCAGTTGGCCAACGACTACAGCAGCACCGACGCCGGCAATCTTGCCAATCTTTATGCCGGTCTTTGCTACGCCAAGCTCGACAAGTGGGATGAGGCTGTGAAGTATCTCGACAAGTTTGACACCCGCGACGACCTGATAGTAAGTCCTCTTGCCGTGATGGCCATGGGCGACGCCTATGCCAATGTGAAGCAGCTCGACAAGGCTGTTGACCTGTTCAAGAAAGCCGCCAAGATGGCCGATGCCGCCACTGACGAGGGCGTGAACAACAGTGTTTCTCCGATGGCTCTTCAGAAAGCCGGCATCATCCTGATAGACCAGAAGAAGGAAGCCGAGGCACTTGAGCTGTTCAAGCAGATCAAGGAAAAGTACGTTCAGTCACCTGCCCAGAGCGAGGTAGACAAGTACATTGAATATCTGCAGAAATAAATGGCCACCGAACTATACCGCGTAGAAGACCTTCCCGGCGACAAGCGTCTTGACGCCAGCAACATGTGTTTCGGCATTGTTGTAGCCGAATGGAACAACACCGTGACCGATGCTCTTCTGAAAGGCTGCGTGAGCACTTTGGAACGCCATGGCGCTCTGCCCGAGAATATCCACGTGAAGAGTGTGCCCGGCAGTTTCGAGCTGATTTACGGTGCCCACCAGATGACGCTGAAAGACTTTGACGCAGTAATTGTCCTGGGCAGTGTGATTCGCGGTGAGACCCCCCATTTCGACTACATCTGCCAGGGTGTGACGCAAGGCATCGCCCAGTTGAACGCCACCAACGAGACCCCGGTGATATTCGGTCTTCTCACCACGGAGAACATGGACCAGGCTTTGGATCGGAGCGGCGGCCGTCTGGGCAACAAAGGCAGCGAGTGCGCCATTGCCGCCATCAAAATGGCAAAATTCTAATCTTGAGATATAGAACATACCATAAGCAGTAGGAGGCAGCCCCGCGGGGTTGCCTCCTACTATTTGATGTTTATTCAGATTAAAGGTATGTTCTCCGGAAGTCTAATTGCGTGTTACTACTATTCCGTCCTGGCCGTATCCTTCTCTGTTTTGACAGAATCGGCCGAACCATCGACATCGATAACCGTTTCCTTGGCGATGCCCACCTCACCCATTCGGTTGATGGACACCTTGAAGGGAACGAAGTCGTCGCTCATCATATCGGGCGAGCCCACGCTGCCGGCAAAGTAGAGATGGTTGGCATCGAGGCTGTAGTAGACCAGTCCGAGCAGGGTGCTTTTGGCCTTGTAAGCCTCATCGAGATGAGCAGCGAAAGCATTTTTAGTGAACTCCTTATCGAAGAACACGCTGCCATCGGCCCTTGTGATGCGTATTTTTATTCTATTGTCCTTGTATTTTCTGCCGTTGGGCAGTTTTACGAGGCTGCCGCTGTCAACCGGTTCGCGGTGCACATATATTTTATAGTCGCCGCCCCACTTCACCTCGTTGGTATTCTCAGTTTCGGTCATAGCCCCGACGGTGGTGTCCACCACCTCATGCGGCACCTTGGGAAGGATGATGTTGTCGTGGTTGACCTCTTTTTTTTCTTTACAGGCGGAGAAAGCCGTGATGAGCAATCCAGCCGCCAAAATAGGAATAAGTTTTTTCATAGTTGCAAAAGTACATAAAAAACCCAATCTGCCAAAGAAAAAGCCGGTGTATGGAAAAAAAAACTAAAAAAACCGCCGGCCTTGTTACGACCGGCGGTTGTCACCAAAACTACAATCAATTGTCACGTTTCCTCATATGAGGTTTGTGATTCTTTTTCTGTTCCTGATATTTGTTCAGCTGCTCCGGAGTGAGTATTTTGGCCAGTTCGGCCTCGTATTTCTCTCTCCTTTCGTGCATTTTCTTCATCTGCGCCTCATCGGGGCGGTGTCTGCCCTCACCCCTCTGCATTTTGTTTTCGCCCTGGGGAGCCTGCGGACGGGCCTGCTGCTCTGTGCCCGGTTTCATGGCCTGCGGATGATGCCCTCCGTTGCGGTGCGGCGGTCTCATAAACTGGAACACATCTGCATATTCCTTGTTGAGATCGAGCAGTTTGGCCTTCTGTGCCTCATTGAGCTCCAGGTTCTGTGCCATTCTCTCCGTCTGCATTTGTGCCATCTGTTCCTTATCGGGTCTTCCTGCGGGTCTTTGCTTGCCCGTTGTATCCTGTGCCATGGCGGCTGTGGCGATAGTCATCAAAGCCACCATTGAAATTAAAAATTTTTTCATTACAAATCTTTTTATTGTTAATAATACATTCTTGGATATCCATTACTGATAAATAGACGCAAAAAGAGGCCGTTGGTTTAAGGAAAGCAGGAAATTAATACTTTTTTCGCACAAACTAACATTTGTTTAGACAAGCGTTGGCAGCAAGGATTAAAGAAACAAAATAAATGAGTTGAAATCTTGCAGATTAAAGAAAAATGTCTATCTTTGTCTTCCTATTTATATAAATAATGTGTATCACGAGATGAGAAGAGCCGCTATAGTGATGATGTTGCTGGCCCTGCTGCTTCTGCCCAGTTGCCGGAAGCGCCAGGCCGAAGTTGCCGCCCCCACGGTCGACACCATACCCCAGATGCTGTCGCAGATACGCCGTTGCAGCAAGTTGGAGTTGACGCAATACAAGATACACGTGATAGCGAAATACGAGGACAAGGGGAGCAAGCTTGAAGGCAGCATTCTGGGTCTTGACTACCATGTGAATCTGCCCACCGGTTCTCGCAAGATAGCCATACCGATAGATGCCAGTGTGCGCGCCTACATCGATTTCAGCGATTTCAGCGAGCAGCAGATAGAATACTTGGACGACGACATTATCATCACGCTTCCCGACCCCACGATAGAGATTGTACACACGAAGGTGAACAACAAGGACATCAGCACGGCCGTGGCCCTCTTGCGCCGCGACTTCACCGACGAGGAGATAACCCGTTTTCAGCGTATGGGCCGCGACAGCATAGAGAAGAACATCCGCAACATCCAGTTTACGGAGCGAGCCCGCAAGCAGGCCGCCTCCACGCTGATACCCATGATCCGGCAGTTGGGTTTCGACGATTCTCACATCAAGATCCGTTTCCGCAAGGATTTAGACGACAGCCGTCTGCAGTTTCTCTATAAAGAAGGAGCATCCAATTAAGTCAGATTACAAGAAGAGAAAAGAGCCATGATTTATAAGAGTTACAACCAGCATATCATCCGCCCCCTGGTCTACCTCACCCTGGCCGTTCTGGGCTGCACGCTTCTCACCGTGCTATACTGCATCTACGAGTTCGACTTCCACCTGCGCGAGGTTCCCACTAAGGAGCGTATGGAGGTGACCCCGCTGCAGATCAAGACGGTGAAGGACGTACGCATTTGGGAATTTCTGTCGATTGACGACGAGGAGCTGGTGACCCGCACGAAGAAGAACCTGCTGAAAGACGCCCAGCTCACCCGCATCTACTACGGCAAGGTACGTTTCGGCATCGACTTGGACAAGGCCTCTCCCGACTGGGTACAGATGGTGGGCGACACGGTGGACGTGACGCTTCCCCGCCTTCAGTTGCTGGACCACGTTTATGTAGACGAGGCCCGCACCGAGACCTTCTACGAGACCGGCAGTTGGAGCAACGAAGAGAAAGAAGCCCTTTATGCCGAAGCCCAGCAACAGATGAAGAAGCGGTGTGTGACGAACGAGAATGTCCAGATAGCGCAGCGCAACGCCATCCAGCAATTTGAGAAGATATTCATGGCGATGGGATTCATGTATGTGAACGTTCACTTCTAAATCCGCTCCGCTACGACCAATCACGCAATAAGATGCAAACGATAAACGACTTTTTCAGCACGCTCAGCTCCCTGTTGTGGGGCTGGCCCATGATTATCCTACTGTTGGGCACCCACCTCTATCTGACGGTGCTGCTCCGTTTTCCGCAGCGCCACATTCTGACCGCCATCAAGCTGTCGTTCACGCCCGACAAGGGCACCACCGGCGATGTATCCCAATTCGGCGCCCTCGCCACAGCCCTTGCCGCCACCATCGGCACGGGCAACATCATCGGTGTGGGCACGGCGGTGGCCCTTGGCGGTCCTGGTGCCGTTCTATGGTGCTGGCTGACAGGCGTTTTCGGCATATCGACGAAGTATGCCGAAGGGCTGTTGTCCATCAAGTACCGTGTGAAGACCGACAGCGGCGCCATGCTTGGCGGTCCGATGTACGCCCTGGAGCGCGGTCTGGGCTGGAAATGGGCCGGTGTGCTGTTCGCCCTCTTCACCGCCCTTGCCGCTTTCGGCATCGGCAACACCGTTCAGGCCAACGCCATCTCCACGATAGCCCACGAGAGCTATGCCATCTCCCCCTATCTCACGGGCGGCATCGTATGCCTGCTCACCGCGCTCGTCATCCTGGGCGGTGTGAAGAGTATCGCCCGCACCTGCGGCTTGCTGGTGCCCTTCATGGCCCTTTTCTACATACTGGGTTGCCTTTACATCCTGGTGGCCAATGGTCCCTACCTGTGGCCCGCCATCTGTCTGATATTCGAGGCCGCTTTCACCCCCGAGGCCGCCGGTGGCGGTTTTGTGGGCACCACGGTGATGATGGCCGCCCGCTACGGTATAGCCCGCGGTTTGTTCTCCAACGAGTCGGGCCTTGGTTCCGCCCCCATCGTGGCCGCTGCCGCCCAGACCCGCAATCCCGTGCGCCAGGCCCTTGTGTCGAGTTCCGGCACTTTCTGGGACACCGTGGTGATTTGCGCCCTGACCGGTCTGGTGATAGTGAGCAGTGTGATAGCCTATCCCGACATCAACTACACCGACGGCGCCACCCTAACGAAAGCCGCCTTCAGCAAGATACCCGTAGTGGGTTTGCCGCTGCTTAGTTTCGGTCTGCTCACCTTCGCCTTCAGCACCATTCTGGGCTGGAGCTACTACGGCGAGCGCGCCTTGGAATACCTGACCGGTAAGAAATACATCACCGCCTACCGTGTGATATACATCATCGCCGTGTTTGTGGGCAGCATCGCCAGTCTGACGATAGTATGGAATTTTGCCGACTGCATGAATGCGCTGATGGCCCTTCCCAACCTTGTCTCGCTTCTGCTTCTGAGCAGTGTGCTGGTAAAGGAGACTCGTAAGTATCTCTGGGAGAAGCAGCTCGATACCCCTTCTCTGGATGAAGAATAGAAAAATCCCGGCGCCTCACGGTGCCGGGACTAACCTGTTTCTAACTTATTCAATTTCTGTAAACCAAAACCTAAAAAACAATCTAAATTCCTAATCTTAAATCCTTCTTAACAATCTTTTTTACCTTATATAACCAATACCTCTGTATCTTTTTCTGATGCAAAATTAGGAAGAATATTGACAACCCGTATCAAAAACCCCTCAAAAAACGACAAACCGAATGAGCAAACGATTGCACAGCCCCCGATTATACTATTTCATTATCATAGCCTGCGCGCTGCTATCCACAGCCTGCACGGCACAATCAACCCAAACACCAAGCACCATGGACACATTTAAGACCAAGACGGGCAAAACCGTCACCATTCACCCCATCAAGCATGCCAGCATGGGCATCACGTTCGACCAGTTGGAGATACAGGTAGACCCCGTCATCTCCGCCACTCCCCCCACGACCGACTACACACAGATGCCCAAGGCCGACCTGATACTGATAACCCACGAGCACTACGACCATCTCGACGCGCAGGCCGTGGCCGACCTGAGCAAGGAGAGCACCGTGATTGTGACCAACCGCAACTCTGCAGAGATAATCGGCAAGGGCGAGGTGATGGCCAACGGCGACAGTCTGAGTCCGCTTTCGGGCATCCGCCTGTATGCCGTTCCCGCCTACAACACCACCCCCGGGCACCTGCAGTTCCACCCGAAAGGCCGCGACAACGGCTTCATCTTGGAACTCGACGGCCTTCGCCTCTACATAGCCGGCGACACGGAAGACATCGAGGAGATGCAGTCTGTGAAAGACATCGACGTGGCCTTCCTGCCCTGCAACCAGCCCTACACGATGACCCCCGAACAGCTGCGCCGAGCCGCCGACATGGTACGTCCGCGCGTACTCTACCCCTACCACTACGGCGACACCCCGGTCGAGGCCATGGAAGCCGCCATGGAAGGCAGCGGTATAGAGGTGAGAATCAGGAATTTCCAGTAAGAATCACCCTCGCATTACGATAAAAGCCTTGACCGGAATGGTCAAGGCTTTTATCGTAAAGAGCAGGCCGTTTTATTATTTGCTACAGCCCTCTTTGCAATTGGCATCATGTTTTTTCTCCTTGCCGGGCTGCGGTGCTATTTTCCCTGCCGTGAAACCCACATTGGCGATAGCCTGCTGGATTTCCTTCTTGCTGGTTTTCTTGGAGTCGAACGTCACGACCATCTCCTTGCTCACCTCGTCCCACTGTGCAGTCTGCACGCCGTCGACGCTCTTTGCGGCAGCCTCTATTTTCTGTCCGCAGCGTGCGCAGCGACCATTGACAGTGAACTTGGCGGTTTTGGGTTTTGCCTCCACCTGCAGTGCGGTGGCAGCGAGCAGGAAGGCCATACAGGCGATTTGCAGAAATCTTCTCATCTTTTACATTATTTATTGGTTATTTACTGCAAAGATAGCACAAATCGAGGTCAAAACAAAACAAACTGTAACTTTTTTCATCCACAAGCCCCCTATTTTGTTGCGATTATAGATAAAAATGCATAATAAATAGAGAAAAAATGGAGAAAAAAGGGCGATAATAAGAGATTTTTTTATAAATTTGCATTATCTATTTCTATTAAATGCATTATCAGTACAAGCATGGCGAGAAGCAGCCTGAACTGTTTGAATAGAAAGAGCCTTAATAACACAAACAATCAGCATAAACAGCACACACCAGAAAGATGGCAAAGGACAAGATAGCCTACGTATGCAGCAACTGCGGGCAGGAGTCGGCCAAATGGCTGGGCAAGTGCCCCTCCTGCGGCCAGTGGAACACCTTCAAGGAGATCCGCGTATCGAGCGACACCGGCAGTGTGGCAGCCGCCTCGGCCGCCAGCACAGTGCGTGGCGGGCGTCAGCAGAAAGCCCGTCCGCTTCGTCTTCGCGACATTCCTACGCAGGAAGAGCCCCGTATCGACATGCACGACAGCGAGTTGAACCGTGTTCTTGGCGGCGGTCTGGTTCCCGGCAGCATCATCCTTTTAGGCGGCGAGCCCGGCATCGGCAAAAGCACGCTCACCCTTCAGACCATACTCCACATGACCGACCGCCACATACTCTATGTGAGCGGTGAGGAGAGCGCCCACCAGCTGAAGATGCGCGCCCAGCGCATCGGTCACGACGACAGCGAGCATGTGATGATACTCTGTGAGACCTCGCTTGAACAGATATTCACCCACATCAAGGAAGAGCAGCCCGAGCTGGTGGTGATTGACTCCATCCAGACCATTTCGACCGAAGACGTGGACAGTTCGCCCGGCAGTGTGACGCAGGTGCGCGAATGCGCCTCTGCCCTACTCCGCTTTGCCAAGTCGAGCGGCGTGCCTGTGATACTGATTGGGCACATCAACAAGGAAGGCACGCTGGCCGGCCCCAAGATCTTGGAGCACATTGTAGACACGGTGATACAATTTGAGGGCGACCAGCACTACATGTACCGCATACTCCGCGCCATGAAGAACCGTTTCGGCAGCACCAGCGAGCTGGGCATCTACGAGATGCAGCAGAACGGTCTTCGGCAGGTGAGCAACCCTTCGGAGCTGCTGCTGACGGAAGACCACGACGGTCTGTCGGGTGTGGCCATCTCGGCCGCCATCGAAGGCGTTCGTCCGTTTCTGGTAGAGACGCAGGCGCTCGTATCGACAGCCGCCTACGGCACCCCTCAGCGCATGGCCACCGGTTTCGACCAGCGCCGTCTGAACATGCTCCTGGCCGTGCTTGAGAAGCGCGTGGGCTTCAAGCTGGCCCAGAAAGACGTGTTTGTGAACATAGCCGGCGGTCTGCGCGTAACCGACCTTGCCACCGACCTGAGCGTGATAGCCGCCGTATTGTCGAGCAATGTAGACACCCCAATAGAAAGCGGTTGGTGCATGGCGGGCGAAGTAGGTCTGAGCGGCGAGGTACGCCCCGTGAGCCGTATAGAGCAGCGGGTGGCCGAAGCCGAGAAGCTTGGCTTCAGCCACATCATCGTGCCCAAATACAATCTCTCCGGTTTGAAACTGAAGTCGCACAACATACAGCTCCACCCCGTGCGCAAAGTGGAAGAAGCGCTGCGCGAGTTGTTCGGATAAGTGGCTGAAAGAGAAGCAAAAGAGGCTGAGAGAGAAATAAAAAAGGCTGAGAGAGAACAAAACGGCAAAAAAGCAAAAAAAGCGGCAAAAAAGAGGCGATTATAAAAAATTATTCATAATTTTGCACAATTTAAATCTTTTTCGGACGAATTCTTTTCGGTATATCAAAAATTCATATAACAAACACAATAGTAATGGAAACAAATCTACGATGTACTAAGACACACCGCAAGCTATGGTTATGGCTGGCGGTGCTGCTCCTATCGGTGACGGCCCAAGTGGCCCATGCCGACAGGATTAAAGACGACAAGTACTACAAGGTAACGCAGTATTCCGACCACGTGAGCCTTGAGATACTTGTGGCCGACTTGGACGTAGGCAACACCTGGTGCAAGTGGGGCTCGATACGCGCTTACAGCCAAGACGGCCGTAAGGGCGAAGTGTTCCACATCTTGGACGTGGAGAACGACGACAACGGCGACGATGACAGTGAGACATGGGAAATCTATGCCCACAACAGACTGTCGGGCAGCCAGGCCTTCCTGACGAATCCCGCATCCGGCGGCGAGGTGGAGATAGGCTTCTGCACCGATGATGAATGGAGTAACCGTTCGAGCAATGTGCGGTACAGGATTCAAAAAGGCAAGAGCAACGAATACCCCACGGTGAAGATAGACTACTACTATCCCGCCGAGATGGCCGGCCGCAGATGGTATTTCTACTATGAGTATTTGCACAGCAAAGGTTCCTCTCACAACATGAGCATGGGTTCCGCCTACTGTTCGGCAGATTTAAATCTACAGAATGCAGACCACACCAAGCTCAGCTATGAGCGAACGGGGTCGGACAAGATTAAGTTTACCGTTCCCTCTCTCCCCAACGACATCCCTCAAAAGTTGCAAAAGAGCCGTACACGTGAAGGCGAAGTAACCTGTTACTTCTACTACATGCTCAAGGACGGCAGGAGCATGCGGCGAGTGGGCGAGAAGATGGCGTGTGCGATAGGCAGCCAGAAGACCTATGAGCTGACGATACCTGCCGAGTATTGCGACTTCCGCAATCTTGACTTGACCATAGAGGTGAAGAGTGTGGTAAGGAACGTGGATGGCGCCACCTACTCTATGCAAAAGACCCGTTACGACCGTAATGATGTCTTCGAGAAGATACCCACCCCCCACTCGCTGACCGTGGAGTTCAACCAGTTTGACAACAAGGCCACGCTGTCGTGGAATGCGTTCAGAACCGAAGAGGATCATTACATCAAGGAGACGATTCCCTATGTATACCGCATAGAGACCGACAGGAGCGGCAATCCCCTTTCCGGCCAGTCCTGGCAGAAACGCACCTCGCTCGATGCGATAGGCACCCATCAGGCCCAGGGCTATACCGACTCTAATGTGAGTTCGAACAGTTACTACCGCTACATGGTGGTGAATGTTCCCAAAGCCTGGATAAATAACAAAGACATCCCCTCGTCCGACCTGAACAGTCCGGGCGAAACCCTTCTTACCAAGTTGGCTCATACGGAGAGCGACCTTCTTCAGTCGGAGCCCACTATGAGCATTTACAACCTGTCGCAAGACACCACCGTGACCGACAAGGTGAAGATGACGTGGGAATACTCCCGTGTACCGGTGAAGACACAGAACGTAAGCTTTGAGATATTCCGCCGCACCTCGGCTTCTGGAGAATGGGTGAAGCACGGCAGCGCCAACGGTCCTGCCACCCCCTCTGCCGGTCAGCTAATCAGTTACACCGACAAAGACTTACCCTCGTATGCCACCTATCAATATAAGATAAGGCTCAGCA
The DNA here is from genome assembly GCA_900318915.1 of uncultured Prevotellaceae bacterium. Lineage (GTDB taxonomy): Bacteria > Bacteroidota > Bacteroidia > Bacteroidales > Bacteroidaceae > Prevotella. The sequence goes on from ONMI01000024.1 coordinate 58,897, forward strand.
TCAACAACGGCACCAATGTATTTGAGAGCGACGTATTGACGGCCAGTCTGCAAACCGGCACGAAGATACAGTCAGTGACCGCCACGAAGGGTGCCCATGAGAACACCGTTCGTGTGGCTTGGAATGTGAAGCATGTGGGCACCGACGACACCTCTTATGAAGTGTCCCGCCGCTATGCAGGCACGAACGACGATTTTCTGAAGATATACACCGTGAGCGGTCATGCCAGCAGCTACAGCTATGAAGACAACACTGTTCAGCCCGGCTACTACTACGAATACCGTGTAGACGCCTTCAGCGGCGACCTGAATAGCGACACCGACGTATTCCAGAGCACCATGAACGATGTAGGCTTCTGCCAGGCCCGCGGTGTGGTGAGCGGCAAGATATCGTTTGGTTCCGGCAACGGCGTGGAGAATGTTCGTCTGAGCCTCCGCACAGATGCCGACGACGACGGCCAGACCGTGCGCAGCTACTCGCAGCGTGTGGACGGCGCCTCGACCGGTATTGTATGGAAAGCCGACAGCGCCGAGATTGACAAGTTGTTCGGTACCAACAAGGACTACACCCTTCAGCTCTTTGTCCGTCCCGACGAGGGGATAGGCGAAGGTGCCGTTTTGGGTGAGCTTCCCTTCCGCGGCAAGTTGCGTCTGGGCAAGTTGGAAGCTGGCGGCCACAAGCTTCAGGTGGAGCTTTATGATGGTCCGAAGAATGTAGACCGTACCCAGTATACCCAATATTGGGATGCTGTATGTATAATATGGAATGCAGATTCTGTAAGGAAAAACACATCCGACTTCTACAGCGAAGAATTAGGCGGTTGGGTGTGTGGCAGTCAAGCTTCTATCGACAGTATATGCGGCATATATAATAGTAATCGTGAATATAAATTCTATGGTGTAAAATGGATTGGCGATTCCGAATATGGTTTTTTCTTGTATGGTCGCGTTTTACCTCTTTCCACCTATGTGGACATAGAAAAAAAGACCCTTATAGGAAAAATTTACGATACAGGCCTTACGGTCAGTCCCAACAGTTATACGTTGGTGAATGTCTCACAGGTGGACGGACAGCTATACTTCACTGTTAACGACAGTACTACGAGCGAGCTGAAGCCCCTGTCGACCAAAGAACATGTGAGCGAGAACAGTAATCTGGCCACACTCTATCCCGACCTCAGGACCTACGATGGATGCCTGTACCAATGCACAGGTCTCAAGAGCGAGATTTTGGAATCACACAGGTCAACATCTGTTCTTCCCGCATTCCCTGACCTGCGGGAGTATTCCACCAGCACAGAGACCTTTGTGAACCCCTTCTCACTGGGCGGCAGTGAAGGTGTGGAAGAAGCCGAAGCCTTCAGGGGCAACCTGACCGAGGTTCGTGTATGGAACCACATCCTAAGCGATAAAGAACGCACCAACTATAACGACCGCGTGCTGAGCGGCCGTGAGACTGGTCTGGCCCTCTACTGGCCGATGGACGAAGGCGTGAGCCGTTTTGTGTTCGACGCCTCCTACGCCAACGACGTGCCCAATGGCCGTCACGCCACTGTGGGCAACAACATCAGCTCCTCGACCATTATTCCCACCGAGACCCAGCTGTCTCGTTACGGTGTGACCAATGAAAAGGGCGAGTACACCATCCGCGGCATACCGTTTGTCGGTGCCGGCACCACCTACACGGTGACCCCCTCGAAGAACATCCACGTGTTCTCACCGACGTCGCGCAACGGTTTCATCGGCAAGGGCAGTCTTGCTCTGAACAACTACGATTTCACTGACGAGAGTTCGTTCCCGATGCGCGGTGTAGTGCGGTACGCCAACACCAACATCCCCGCCGACTCAATTCAGTTTAAGATTGACGGCAACATTGTTCAGACGAAGGATGGCGCCGTGATGAGCGACGCCAACGGCGAGTACGAGATTAGCGTGCCCATCGGCGAGCACAAGATTGAGGCCTACAAGGAAGGTCACCTTCTGAGCACCTTCCCGCTCGACGGCAGCACCCACGACTTCCTGAAAGAAGAGACCGTGAACTTCTTCGACTCTACGCTTGTGAACATCACCGGCCGTATCAACGGCGGTTTCTCCGACCAGGACGAGCCCGTAGGCTTCCGCCGCAGTGTGAACCGTCTGGGCAAGGCCGTTATCAAGCTCAGTCTGGGCAAGGAGTCGCAGTGCTCTTTCAACTATGTTCACACCGGCAACGGCATTTACGAGTTTGGCACCGAGCCCATTCCTGTGGCGAGCGCCACGCCCAACATCAAGAGCACGGCCTACCGCGGCGGCGGCAGTCATGACGAGACCAATTATATCTACATCACGACCGACGAGAAAACCGGCGAATACTCTGCCCTTGTTCCACCTCTCCGCTACAAGGTGGAAAGCATCACCTTTGCCGGCGGCAAAGACTATGACGACGAGCCAGTGTTCGCCCAGAACCTGCCCATCATCGATGCCACCAACACGGTGAAGGAGGCCCTTCTAAAAGACACCTTGGCCACCGACCAGGGCACACAGAGCTACACCTACACCGCCAAGATGAACCGCCAGCTCCGCAAGAGCCCCAACATCAGCGTGGTGCAACATGGCATGAAGAACGGTGCCTTCGGTGAGGAGAAGATAGCCGTGGCCAATGAGCGTGCGAATGCCGACTCTGTGAGGGTATTGAATTACAACGGTGACAAAGTGGAATACGTCTACGGCAAGCCCATCGTGGTACAGCAAGGCGTATACGAATTTGACATTTTGGTCAATGAGCAATACAAGAATCTTGACAGCAAGGAGACCTTCGAGGAGGTACCCCGTGATGCCATCGTGAGCATCATGAACGATGCGAGCCGTTTTACATCCGTGTATGCCGAGAAAGTCATTGTGAACGGTGAGGAAATGCAAATCGGCGCGACCTATGAGGTGCCCAACATCCGTGTGATACCTGATGAGCAGGGCTATGTGTCGTATCAGTTTGTGGGCGGCTGGCCCAACCTTGCGGAGGGCAACCAGCGCACGATGACCGTTGGTGTGAAAGTAGACGGCCGCACCACGATGTGGACCAATCCCACGACCGGCAGCGAGTCGCTCGACATGATTCTTCTTGGCTCCATCTCGTCGGGCATGAACTTCATGACAGAAGGTCCCGATGATGTGGACATGATTATCCGTCGTCCTCCGGGATCGACCTCTGAGGCAGTCTACTCTACCGATACCATCAGGACTACCAGCCACACCGATATAGACACTCACGACGGCAAGAGCTTCGGTGGTGGTTTCTATATTTCGGTTGGTCCTAAATTCAGCTTCAGTGAGGGTGTAGGCGTTGTTCATTGGAACAACGAGCTTGAAGTGATAGCCAATACGGAGCATGTTTGGGAGCGCAAGTGGTGGGACACCGACACCGACACTAAAGAGAACAGCTATTCCGTGACGCGTGAGATACACGGCACCACCGAAGGAATCCAGAACAACGGCGACACCTACATAGGCCGTTCCACCAACTTCCTGTTCGGCAAAGGCTGGGAGCTTGGCATCTTCAAGCAGGCCGACGGCACCTACAAGCTCAGTACCGAGGAAGCCATTACGATGGCCGAGTCGTTCGGCACCTATTTTGCCTACTCTCAGGAATACATTGAGGAGACTCTGATACCCAACTGGGAGAATTTGGTTCGCGACAAGCTTAAGACCGTATCGGGCAACCACTGGGAGAATCCCGTCCGCGTGCCTGGTGAGGTGCGTTACTACACCAAGTACAAAGAAGGCGACCCGGAATGGGGCCTCACGAACGGCGACTCGCGCTGGAGTGTTGCTGAATATCAGGCAGCCGGTGGATACCCCAGCTATATCATGGTGGACGGCACCGACGAGCACCCCCGCGACGAGGTAGAGTTTGCCATCAACCAGATAAAGAACTGGAAGAACATCATCGCCATCAACGAGAAAGACAAGATAGACGCCTTTGACGGTGAGGGTTATTTCCTGAACAACTACTCGATAGCCGGCGGCACGAGCATCAGCGAGACCACCACCACTTCTACGAGCCACACCGTGTCGTATGAGAACAACTACGAGCTCACTTACAACACCGAGAATCAGTTTGGTGTGCTGTTCAATGCAGCAGGTGCCTACGGCATCTTGATTGGCAGCCGCTTCCACGGCGACAGCCATACCAACGACACCACCGTTGTCAATTCGCATACTACGAGTTGGACGATGAGCGACGCCGACCCGCGCACCGCCCTTTCGGTAGACGTGTACAAGTCGCCCCGCGGTTTTGGCCCCATCTTCCGCACCCGTGGCGGTCAGACGGCCAATCCCTATGAGGGAGCCACCTATACGAAGTACTACAATGAGGGCACCCAGCTCGACGAGGCCACCATGCGCGTTGAGGTTCCCAAGCTGACGGTGGAAGGTCCGAGTCAGCTGTCGAATGTACCTTCAGGCGGTGTGGCCAAGTTTGAGCTTCAGCTCTACAACGGTAGCGAGACGAAGAGCGCCTGCACCTATGTGCTGGAAGTGATCGAGAGCAGCAATACCCATGGCGCCATTCTTTCGATGGACGGTGCTCCTCTGAGTATCGGCAAGCAAGGCCGTCTGATATCGATGGACGGCGGCGAGACCATCAACAAGATTCTTCAGGTACGCCAGAGCGACACCAGTGTGAACAGCTATGACGAGCTGAAGCTTGTGCTGCGCTCTGAGAAGGACGACAAGACCACGAGCGACACCATCAGTCTGTTTGTTGAATTCGTTCCCTCCTCTGCCATTGTCGACATGGCCGTAGACCACACGGTGCTGAACTACGATGACCTGAAAAAATATAAAGGTTTCAGGGTGAAGTTCACCAATCTGGACCGTCAGGACAAGGGTCTGCTGGGTGTGCGTGTGCAATACCGCCGCAAGGGCTACGACAGTTGGAGTCTTGCCCACCAGTGGCGTGTGAATGAAGCAGAGCTTGAGCAGGGCGACGAGCTGCTGCCTGCGGGCAACAGTTTCGAGTGTGCGGTTGCTTTCGAAGCCGACGGCGTGTACGAGCTTCGCGGTCAGACCTGGGGCAAGTACGGTAATGACGATGTGACCTATGAGACCCAAGTGATAGAAGTGACGCAGGACACCCGCGGTCCGAAGATGCTGGGTATGCCGAGCCATGCCGACCGCATTCTGACCTACGCCGACCGCAACGATATGCATGTGCGTTTCAACGAGCCGCTGAACACGAATGCGATCAGCCACACCGACAACTTCACGATAGAAGGCTACCTGAACAATCTTGACCAGAGCAGCCAATACACCGATGTGGCCCTTCAGCTGTACTATAGTGTGTGCCGCACTCAAGCCACCTATACGCTGAACAACAACAGTCTGGCCGTTGGTTTGTGGTTCTACCGCCAGTCAGACGGCAACATTGTGAGTCTTACCTCCGGCAACGGCGAACTGATGCTTCGCACTGAAAACGGCGGCGAGCTGAAGGTATACTGCAACGACAAGCCGTTGAACGATGTGACCCCGCTCACCATTCCTGCCGAGAAGTGGGTGTATCTGGCCCTGAGCTACAAGTGCAAGGACACCACCGATCCCAACAACCGCATCACGGTACTGATGGCAGGTACAGGCAGCGACAGGCCTCAGTATCTGGCCCAGAACGCCGCCATCGACGATGTGAACGGCACTCTCCGCATGGTATTGGGCGGTTTGGGCACCATCGGCCGCATGCATGATCTGACGCTGTGGAACCAGGCCATCTCAGCCGAGGAGCTTTATGAGCGCCGTAATGAGCAGAAGTCGAGCTACACCCCCGGTCTGGTAGGCTACTGGCGTATGGACGAGGGCCACGGCACGACCCTTCATGACAAGGCCCAATCGCGCCACCTGACGATGCATGAAGACAGCTGGTACATCAACAACAAGAACCTGGCTGCCCATCTCAACGGCGAAGAGCCCATGAAGATAGACATCTCCACCTTTGCACCCCGCATTACCGACAACTACGCCCTTGAGTTGTGGTTCAACGGCGATGCCGAGGCGAACAAGAATGCCCAGCTGCTGTCGGTGATGAACGCCTTCAGCCTCGGTTTCAACGAGGGCAAGCTTGTGCTTGAGAAGAGCGAGCGCAAGGTGGGCAACGACAATGTTGAGACGAAGACCGTGAGCGAGAGCATCGTGGTGACCGAGAGCAACTATCTGGACAACAGCTGGCACCACCTGGCACTGAATGTGCGCCGCGGCACGAGCGCCATCGTCTACATCGACGGTCAGGCCGTGCGGACCCTTCCCGAGGCCACGCTTCCCGGTTTCAGCACCCACTACATGTTTGTGGGCGGTGAGGAGACCCTGGTGAGCGCCACCGGTACGAGTGAAGGCGGTTCGGAGCGTCATTTCACCGGCGACGTCGACGAGATTCGCATCTGGGCCACCGCCCTTACGAGCGGTCTGATAGAGGAGCGCCGCTGGCAGCGCATGCCCAACGGTCTATACAGTCTGATTGGCTACTTCCCGATGGAAGACACGCAGCGCGAGTCGGACGGTAATATAAAGGCCACCTTCAACAGCTCCAACTTCGGCTACACCGAGTCGCAGCTTACGCTGAGCGGCATCAACGGCGCCAGCTTCACCGCTCCCGCCCTCCTTCCGAGTTCGAGTCGTCTGCGTCTGGAGCAAAGAGATTTCGAGTACACCGTATCCGACCAGGAGATTTACTTCACCTTCCCGGAAACCATGCTTCCTCTGATGGACGGCAATGAGTTTGTGGCGAAGATAGAGAATCTGCGCGACACCCACGGCAACGTTTCCGAGCCAGTGGAATGGAAGTTCACTTGCGACTTTGCCTCCATCAAATGGGATGGAGACATAAATCTTGACAAGGAATGGAGCGAGCAGCTTGTCTTCTCCGGCGTTTTGGAAAACAACACCGACCGCTCTGTGAGCTATGAGATAACCGGTCTTCCCAACTGGATGAAGTGTCAGGAAACGATAGGCACCGTTCAAGAAGATGAGAAGATAATAAACTTCACTATCGAGCCGAGCGTGCCAGTAGGCCGCCATTCGGTATACCTGACCGTGACCGACCGTCTGGGCATCAGCCGCAAGATGCTTGTGAACCTGACGGTTCATGGCGAGGAGCCCCAGTGGGCTGTCGACCCGAACCTCTACGAGAGCAACATGTTCGTTATCGGTCAGATTCGTGTGAACGACAAGATCTGCATCGACTCTAACACGAAGTTGGCCGCCTTCGACGAGCAAGGCAACTGCCGCGGTGTAGCCAGTCCGGAGTACATGCCCTCTCGCGACACCTACTTTGTGAACATGGTAGTGTATGGCGGTTCTGCCAACGAGCTGAGCACGAGCCAGCGCGAGCTTACGTTCCAGATCTACGACGCCTCGTCGGGCATCACGTATCCCTTCATCAATATTTCTTCGGCGGAAGGTTGGAGATCCAACACACTGACCTACAACCCCGACGCCACCGTGGGCACCTACTCGAGGCCCCTTGCCTTTGAAGGTGTGAACTGGATGATAGAGACCGTGTCGCTGCCCCGCGGCTGGTCATGGGTATCGCTCTACACGCAGCCTGAGAGCACGGCCATCAACGATGTGCTGGCGCTGTCGAAGAGCGACCGCAAGAAGTTCCTGAACGTGAAGGGCAAGACCACCATGGCCACCCCGAACAAGGAGAACACCGGGTTTATCGGTACGCTGACCGACCTTGTTCCCGGCAACATGTACAAGATGCAGGTGTCGAGCAATACCGGTTTCAGTGTATACGGCACGCTGATTGACCCCGAGGAGACCAGCCAGACCATCTATCCGGGCTACAACTGGATTGGTTCGCTTTCGAACAGCATTCTGTCGCTTGACGATGCCTTTGCCGACCTGTCTCCCATACCCAACGACATGATCAAGACTCGCACGGCTGTGGCCATGTACAGCTTCGGAAACGGTTGGGAAGGCACGCTAAAGAATCTTGTTCCCGGAGTGGGCTACATCTACCTGTCGCGTGCTGCCGGTGAGAAGACGTTCCACTATCCCGTTCTCCAAACCGGCACCGCCTGGAACGCCCCGACGATGCAGTTTGTGGACGACACCGACGAGACCGACCTGAGCGACTACCACTATCAGCCTACCGACGACCATCTGTATGCCGACAACATGAACGTCATTGCAGTGGTGAAGAAAGACGGTGTGGAGATAGCCGACGCCGAGGTGGCCGCCATTTGCGAGGACATCTGCCGCGGCACGGTGAAATGCACCGACGACTTCTACTTCCTGACCATCTTGGGCAACTCCCGACAGGATGAGAACAGCGTGATGCACATCAAGGTGTGGTACGACGGTGTGGAATATGAAGTGAGCGACATGCCCTTCGTGAGCGACGCCATCTACGGCACGCTCGACGAACCTGTGGTGTTCGACCTTGACGCTGCCGGCATAGGCACCCTCACTGCCGACGACCCGAACGACACCGAGTGGTACACGCTCGAAGGCTTCAAGATAGGCCGCCGGCCCATGAAGCCCGGTATCTACATCCACAACGGCAAGAAAGTGACGTTGAAGCGTCAGAAGAACTAACAGCTTAGAGAAAAGCGGGAAGCCCCAAGAAGAGCTTCCCGCTTTTTTTGAATAAAGGTGAGCAAGTTTCGTTTTTTTTATTTATATTTGCGGTTAAGAAACCAAATCCTATCAACTATGAAACGACAGATGACCCTGCTGCTGGCCCTGCTCTTTGTGACAGCAGCCATGGCCCAGAACAGCAAAGAAGCCCGCATGAGCGAAATACGCAGCGCCTATGCACAAGCCAAGAAGAAGATAGAGCGCAACGGCAAGGGCGGTCAATCACCGAAGGACATGACCATCTACTTCAGTCATCTTGACGACGAAGACGTGCCTCTCTACAACGAAGAGAGCATAGACTATTACTTCGACGAGACGCCCACCTCCGACGGCCCTGTGAAGCAGCTCTACTTTATCGTGGAGAACTGGACCTGCCACGGCCACATGAGTTACCAGGAGATGCTTATCGACCCCAAGAGCCAGCAGTTGATGTTCTACTTTGTGAGGGCAGAGACCGACGGCGGCTATGCGGTAGAGTCGCGCTACTACTACGACACCGCCGGCAAGTGCATCGAGGCGAAGCACAGCACCGACAACACCTGGACCGACGACGGCAGCGCGAAAGAGGACGCCGAGTTTTACGTCAAATACTTCAACATGGCCACCCGAGCAGGCGGCTTCCCCACCCTCGCTCCCGACCCCAGCGGACATGCCACCACACCAAAGGCCCAGCGCATAAAGCAGATACGCGCCCTCTACGCGCAGGCCAAGGACAAGATAGCGAAGAACGAGAAGAAGGATATGCCCAACAAGCTGGGAATCATCCTTCACGACAGCGGCGATGACATGCCCCCTCGGACGACAACGACCAGCATGTATTTCGATTCAGCCTGCTACTTCATCAGCGAGCATATCTCCTCCATGAGTTTCGACGCCTACTCCGAATACCTCTTCGACCCCGAAGGCAAGAGCCTCATCTTCAGCTACACCCGCGTGAAAGAAGAGGGCGAGCAGCTGGAATGGCGCTACTACTACGACGAGAACGGCAAGTGCATAGAGACCAAGAGCAACACCGAGGAGACCGACGACGGCCAGGAAGACAAGCGCACCGCCAAGGAGCTGCAGGCCTTCTTCAACTCTCTGATGAAATAGGGGCTGTAACAGCCGCCATCACCGGGGAAAACAACGACCAAAACAACAATAGCAACAGACGATATGAAAAGCAATAAAAAGATTTATCTTTTTGCATGGGCCATCGTCCTGCTTACCTCCTGCGGCTCTCAGAGCGCCAATGCCGGCAACGACCCGGCCCAGCCCGACCAACTTGCTGCCTCTGCGCCCACCGAGACGACAGCCGCTGCAGCCGCCACCATCGACGGCATCAGCCAGTTCGTAGGCTGGGACTTGGGCGCCATGAGCGTGAAGAAAGAAGGCGACCGCTTTGTGTTGAGCGATGCGGCAGACAATCTGAAGCTCTATCTCAAGCCGACGGGCGACGGCACCTATCAGGAGACCACCACCTCCACCCACATGATAGGCCAGGGCGCCCGTTTTGTGGCGGAGAAGGTGGGCGACGTGACCACGCTGACGGCCTACGACGACAAGATGATGCTCTTCACGCTCGTGAACTGCGACGACCTGATAGCCTACCGCAACAAGGCCTACCGCCGCATCCTGACCAGCCGTTTTGAGCCCACCGCCGACGGTCTCATCACCATCACCGACGACAAGATGAGCGGTCCTATACTGCCCGACAGTCCCGACATCAGCTACTTCTTCGTGGAAGACGGCAAGGGAGACCTGACAGACAAGATACGCCTCTCGCCCGGCCGGTACCACCTCTACTTCTCGCCCGCCGACAAAGGTCTAAACCTGCACTTTTGCAGCATCGACCCCGAGACCGGCCAATTCGATGTGAGCTACGATACCGAGAACTCCCTCATACTGCGCTATGCCAAAGACCCCGGCTGGTCATGGCTTAGCACCGATGTGCTCGACGCCGGTTTCCTCATCTACAACTTCGACAAGCCCTACTGGCAGCTGATGCTGAACAAGCTGAAGGCCAAGAAGCAGCCCAACGAGGTGGAGCGCTGGAACCGCAAGCTGATAGAGAACCTGCTGAAATACAACGAGCCCTACAGCGCGCTGGAGAGCACGGATTTTATTGAGGCACATTGACCAAACAGACAGAAAAGCAGAGCCCCGTCTTCCTAGCGAAGACGGGGCTCCATTTGTGTATTTCTGTCAACAAAAGAAAGGTTGGATGACTTATAGTGTTTTTTAAGTAGGTTTCGACACTGTTTAGAGTCCGAACTTGTAGCCCAGTGTGAGGACAATGGCGCTGTTTCGGCTGCTGTTGTCACCCACCTTGTTCGCTTTGGAGAGTCCGAGATGGTATCTCAGGTCGACAACGAGTGTGCCGAGATTGCCCGAAGAGATGTTGGGCTCGAAGGAGACACCGATGGGCAGCGAGAATTCCGTCTTCTCAAAAGCATCCTTCACTTTAATACCTGCGTAGTTGCTGTGGCCGTCCACTTTGGCTTTTGAGAGGAAGCCTATCTGAGGTCCGGCTTCGAATGCCAGCCAATTGGTAGCGTAGAACTTGGCCATGAGCGGAATGTGGAAGTAATCGAGCATCAGATCGACATCATCTTTCTTGTCTACAGCTCCGAACTGGTCATGGTTCACCTCAAGCGCCAAAGCAAAATTCTTGCTGATGCGGTAGTCGACACCGAAACCTGCGGTAACATCGAGTTTCATTTTTGTGTCCTCGGCGTCAGTGATAGTGGCAAGGTTTCCACCGACGCGGCCCTTCATAGACCATTTGCTGTAATTGTCACTCTGTGCGTTTACACTGATTGCGGCCATCATGGCCATCACGATAATCATCAAATACTTTTTCATATCTTCTGTTTTTTAGGTTTATAATCGATTTGTGTCGTATTGACAATGCAAAAGTAAGCCGAATAATAGCACGGCGCAACAGAAATGGCGAAAACATGATGAGCTATTGGCGACACAGGTGGCCTAAATACGACAAAACGCACCCGCAGGCGCGTTTTTTGTCGTGATAGGCTATTTTTTTGTTATAAGTATTGCCATTCAATAGTTTTTTTGCAAGAAAGCCCTAATCAGGATTAATCCACTTGGTTGTATAGGCATAAAATTGTATTTTTGCATGTTTTCATGTCTCAAGCCTATCGATTAATCGGAGTAAATGAAATGAACAGAGCAAAACTCATTACTTGCTTGGTCATCATTGTAGTGCTGGCCATCACATTTATCAAACCCATATACCCGCACGACCAAATCTTGCAGCATGCGGGAACGCTGCTGCTGATGATACCCCTCGTGTATGACCTGAAGAAAGGCCGGATGCCCTATTCCGCTTTCTTGGGATTATCGTTGTTCACTATATTGCATATTATCGGTGCAAGGTACATCTATTCGTACGTACCTTATAGCGAATGGATTGTATCCACGGGCATCGTGGATGCAGGATTCTTCTCCGGCAACCGTAATTATTACGACAGATTTGTGCATTTTATGTTTGGCTTCCTGCTGTTCCCTTATATTATGTTCCTCTGCCAGAAGCGCTTGAGATTGGGCGACATGACGGCCATTCTGTTCTCATGGCTGATTATCCAGACGGGCAGCATGATATATGAGCTGTTTGAATGGCTCCTCACGGTATTCATGGCACCCGAGGATGCGGAGAGCTATAACGGGCAACAAGGCGACATCTGGGATGCCCAAAAAGATATGGCTCTTGCCTTGATAGGCTCTACAATTCCTGCGGTATGGTATTGGTGCAAGAGGCTTTTCAAGCGGGAATGAGGGGATTCTTGGTCTTCTGCGTATAAAAGAGACGGTCACCTCGCTGGCGATGTCGCTGACGCTCTTGGCAGTTGTTTTGGCGGGTGCGTCCTTCCGGCCGTCCCGCGGGGCAGGTGAACACGACATTGTGGCTACCGTCATCTGTGAGGAGTTGCCATGGAATCTCTGAGATACAGGCGGTGATGAACAGCGACAGCATGTATTTCCAGAGGCACCTTGTATGAATGGTATCGTTTTAAACGGTCCTTTATTTTACACGCTCAAAGCTAAAAGAGTTTCTACAGTCTTCACTCCAGACCGTCGTACTGGCAAATAGCTTGTCGCCATGTTTCAGGGAAAGGCATCGACCGCTGGTGGATGAGGTCGTAGAGCACCATCACCGACCTGCAACGGCTCTTCACTTCGAACGTATCGGTATCGTACACTTCTTGGTCGAGCTCGAAACTTGTGCGGCCGATTCTCGTGATACGTGTCCTGCATGCAATGTCGCAGCCAGTCTTGACTTGTCCTAGAAACTCAGCCTCAATCTTCACCACTACGATGGCCTGTTGCTCCCAGTCCACGCCCGTGCAGACACTGGCAAAGTAGTCTGTCTTTGCCGTGTCATAGAACTGGAAGTAGACCGTATTATTCACATGGCCGAACTTGTCGACATCATTGAAACGTATCTGCAAAGGCAGCACATGCCGAAAAATCTTGTTTGTTTCTTTTGTCATCCTTAACAATCATGGGGGTTAATAATCCGCTGCAAAGGTAAGCAATATTCCGCAACAACATTGTAATTCCCTCAGGAAAAGTGCTTGACGTTTTAAACGGTCCTTTATTTTACACGCTCAAAGCAAAATCGAGGTTGTCCCATAAGCAGGGATAATCTCGATTTTACGTTGCTCTTGAAATGCCAGTGGCTTTTGCTACAATGGCAAAAATGTAGTTATATATATGTCGTACTAAAGACTTTGTGACATCAATTTTTCCAACTCAGAATCGGATTTTTCATAGATTTCATTTGGTTTGAAAAAATGAGTGAGCATGGTGGCAAAAACCTTGTTTTTGTAGATGAAGACAAAGTCGTAATAGCCCGGTTCGACCTCTTCGGGATGGAGGTAGAACGACCCCCAAAGCGAGGTCTCATCCCCTTCAGGATCTTTGCTTAGGTCCAATTCTTGAATATAGCCAGGAGTCTTGTCGTTTAAAGAGTTTTTCAGGTAAATTCCTTGGTCTTCTTGGTGCTTGAAAACCATTACCTTGATTCCTGATTCTGCATTGGCTTTTGGATAGAACTCTATCCATTCGTCAAGTTCAAAAACGGAGCGGATACCTTCGGCGGCGTATGGCTTGTGGTTGAAACTTTCGCTTCCACAGCGGTTGCCAAACAAACTCAAGGCGGTCATAATGGGCTGTTCACCCTCCTTGAGATTGACGAAATAGAGTTTTCCAAGAACCATTGTTTCTTGAATTTGCGAGTTATTAGCGGCATTGTTGGTGGAGTTTGCAGCATTCGCTTTTGTGCCATTGTTGTAATTGGCTGTCGATAATGCGGCAAGTCCTGCGACTAAAAGTATGGCAATTTTATTCATAAATCTTAATTCCGCACCACTTTGATTCGATGATATTTATAAGTTCTTGACAAGCAATAACTTGTTTGTTGCTTTTAGCGTGTCGGAAGTTATACATACTTTAGCGGTGCATTATAAAGTCAATACAACTCCGGCAGCCATGACAAAGATAGCAAAAAAATGCGAAGTTAATGGCTCTTACCAAAAATATTTTGTCAGTTTTAAACGGTCCTTTATTTTACACGCTCATAGCGCTATTTTCCGACATATTTTCCAAAACCTTTATCCCTGCCATCTTTTAAGGAATAAACCCATAGCCTGTCATAAAAACAAAAAATTACATATCCTGCAATTTGCTCCTCTTTATATATCGCAGGCCATTTCAATGTTAGATTACCGGGGGTATCTGAACCTTTGAAAACCATAAAATCATTAATTCTTCCTTCTCCCATACATTTCCAATTATATTTGGTTATGTGATAAGGTGTATTGTAATACAGCATTACTGCTATAAATACAAAAATGGCAAAAGACACAATTCTTTTTAATGGTTTCTTCATGTTTTAAACGGTCCTTTATTTTACACGCTCAAAGCGCAGCATTTGTCCGACTTCTTGCGCTCCTCAAGTTCTTTAACCTTGGCATCAACGAAAAACTTTACACTTAGCGTCTCAGAGAATGACAGGGAGACGCTCAACATTTGCTCGTAATTGTCAAAAGTCTCCCCCTTGGGCAACCATTCCTGAAGATAAAAAGCCTCAATGGGATGTTGACACCACTTGAGCTCAAACTTCTTGTCTTGAAACTTGAGCGTCTTCCCGACATGCAGATAGTCAACCACTTCGTCTTGTGCGAAAGCCATCGCACATGCCAGTATCAATATCAAGGAAATACCAATTCTCTTCATATCAGTTTCAATTTTAGTTCCGTAAATCTTTGTCCTTAGCCACTTGGGCATTGTTTGGATTATACCTCTGTGGCGGTGATGGTGTCAACTTCACCATTTTTATTGGCGGCCTTTACCTTTTGTTCAGCCTTGATGACACTCCTCAATGCCATAATGTAGAAAAAGAGTGAAATGGCTGGAAGACAATGTGTGATGGCCATTTCCAAGTGACAGACCACATCCTTTGTCTGATAGGTATAGACATAGAAGGCACACAATGCCATCCACAACAGAATAAGTAATACATTGATAGTGCACAATCGTGCCGGAAACATCCTTTTCTTATAATGGAAAATGGCAAAAACGTCGATGAGGCATGTCAGAAGCAACACGGCGAACATCGGCCATACCGACAGTTCACGCACGCCTTCTGGTGTAGTTGCCCACAAATTGTTCATCACCGCGTATCCGTCCAATTCTGGCTCATGGAATGTCACCAGTGGCAGACAGAGGCAGACAATTGTGAGCACCAAAGCCATCATCAGGTAGATGGTCTGTATTATCTTCAACATATTCATGATTAGATTTCAGTGATTAGGACAAATATTTATTGCCTTTGTCAATAATACGTTGACAGGTTTGCCATTTTGTCTGCCGGCTTGCCAATCATTCGTTTGACATAACGCTTTCAATACCGCTTTTTCAAAATCGGATATTGCATCAGATTCCTTGCCATAAATTCTCGCACCAATTAATTGTCCTTTCTTGTCAATAACAAATTGGACCTGCACTCTTGTTTGGAGATTGTCATTTTCAGAATAAACATATTGGACATTGTTGGCAAGTTCTTTTAGGAACACGCCTTCCCCACTTTTGTATTGGGGCATCTCTTCAACAACAATATAGACATTCTTTCGTGTTATTTCATCAAATTGGGTATATTCCTGCTTATGTTCGAGAGATTTGCAGGAATACACACCTGAAATTATTGCAAACAGCATACAGAACATACTGATTTTTGACAGGAATTCCC
>ONMI01000090.1 GCA_900318915.1 uncultured Prevotellaceae bacterium
TGTTTGTCGGAGAAGTAGCCTACCATCGGCTGTAGAAGTGAGGAAGTAATCTGATTGGTCAGTGTGATGGCTCCTATCTGCATAAAGTTCAGTCCCAACGACTCCTTGATCATGGGATAGATGGATGGTATCACGGCCTGGAACATGTCGTTCAGCAGATGCCCCATGCTTACCATCAGGAGTACCGATATCGCAGCTTTCCTCTTTTGTCTGTCCATCTCTCAGCTTTTAATTCTTTCTTTATACTTGTGTGAAGTGCACCTACTTGCTTCCATTGTGGCAGGCATTAAGCGGGTCGGCACTGCAACGAATAACAAAATCTTCTTTGTCAACTCTTCATTGCGCAAATTTAATCATTTTCGGCCAGTTATCTTTCAAAAAAGGGTCTTTAAATTCATTTATCATGAGATTGCTGAAAAGAGACAGCCAGGTATGATGAGAACAAGGTCTTGATTTACCGATTTCTAAGTATTGTGGGTTTCTTGAATACCATGTATCTTTGCAACAATAAAAAAGTAGTTCATAAGTGGGTAAATCGAAAGGGTTATCAATTATATTATTATTTAAGGTATGAAAAGTATTTTCAAGGATTTTTTCAGCCAGTGTGCCCGTCCCGAGGGGTTCCTGGGGCGTGTGATGCTGCGGTTCATGAATTTTGGCCATGCACCGCTCACCAACTGGGGGCTTGGCTTTGTCGCTTTCCACGACGGTATGACGATGGCCGACATCGGCTGTGGCGGAGGTGCCACGCTGAAGCGCCTGCTTAAAAGAAGCTCGGGAAGTAAAGTCTATGGCATTGACATTTCTGAGGAGAGCGTTATTAAGGCGAAGAAAGTGAACAAACAGTTGCTGGGTAGCCGGGTGTTTGTGGAACAGGGCTCTGCCGACCGTCTGCCATGGGGCAATCAGACGTTCGATGTGGTGACAGCCGTGGAGACTGTCTATTTCTGGCCGATGAGGAACCCATCACCGCCACGCTCGACCAGATGATAGAGAAAGAGGACCTGGTCATCGACGAGGACGCCATCTTCCTACCACCCTTCTGCTATGCGGAGTGTGGTGTCGCTAATAAACTCAAACGGTTGATTGATACTTCGTCAAAAGACCTCTTTGAGGAAGACGTGAACATCGAGAAGATTGTCCGACGAACGGGCATCCGTTACGATGACGTGCAGGTGGCAGCCATCAAGCAAGCCGTACAGTCCAAGGTCATGGTATTCAGACCCCTGTCGAGGCAACGCTTGAACAGACCGGCTCGCTCACCTCCGTCGCCACGGCCACCTACACGTCGGCTGGCGGACACACCTACACGTTCTCCGACACGCAGGTAGTGACAAGCTACTACGCTCTCGCTCTCGGCGAAGAGGATAACAGCTCCGTCATCAACACAGGCAACGGCGTACAGGTTACGGCAACACTCATCGACCGCGCACTCTACAAGGACGACTCCTGGAACACGCTTTGCCTGCCCTTCGACGTGGAGGACGGCGACGACAGCGACTACCTTACCTTCAGCGGCACGCCTCTCGAAGGAGCCATCTTGAAGGAGCTTGAGTCGGCCGAATTCGAAAGCGCGACAGGCTCCCTGACGTTGAACTTCGTCGAAGCCTCACGCATCAAGGCCGGACATCCCTACCTCATCAAGTGGGACAAGCCTGCCGGTTATGAAGCTTACAATGGCTCGAATGCCTCCACCTGCAGCGACATCGTCAGCCCCGTCTTTACGGGCGTGACGCTCAACAGCCAGCTTCAAGACGAGGAATGTACCATCAGCGACGAACAGTCCATCACCTTCAAGGGCACCTATTCGAAGATACCCTTCGGTGAGGAGAACCGCAGCATCCTTTTCCTCGGTGCCGCCAACTCGCTCTACTATCCCCAGGCCGGTGCCTATGTCGGTGCCCAGCGTGCCTACTTCCAGCTCGAAGGCCTCACGGCGGGCGATCCTGTAGTGAATGGCATCAAGGCTTTTGTCCTCAACTTCGGCGACGAGGAGACCGGAATCCGGGAAATCTCGAACCCTTCGAACCTTTCGAACCCTTCGAACTCCTCGAACTCCTGGTTCACCCTCGATGGAAGGAAACTCTACGGCAAGCCCGCAGCCAAGGGTGTATACATTAATAATGGTAAAAAGGTGATTATCAAATAAAAGAAAGGACAATGAAAAAGACATATCAACGGCCCGAAACCGAGACTTTCGAGGCTGGCCTCATCCAAGTGATTGCAGCCACAGTCAACGATATTCAAGGCAAGAGCGGTGGCGTCACCATTTTCAACTATGGCGGCGGTGGCACAGGTCCTGCCCGTGATGGTGGAAGTGCCCTTTGGGACGACGAGGAAGACGATTCCGGTTGGGACAATCTATAGGCAAGTTCAGCAATCATACAACACAGCCTCCATGCATATCACATGGAGGCTGTGTCTTTTTTGTGCGCAAACCTATTTTCTAAACAGGTCTTTCTCCTTCAGCACCACCACTTTACCATATTTCTCCAGTTCCTTGAGGTTGAGTTTCTTCTTGCTACCGATGATACCGAGCACACGGTGGCCGGCATTGTTCTTCAGGTTGTTCTCATAAAACGCCCTCAGGTCATCCATCGTACACGCCCTCAGGAGTCGGGCCTTGTTCGTTTTCGGGTCGGCATTGAATCCTGCCCTCTTGCTCGAGGCAATAAACGACCCCATTTCGCGGAACGTGGGGAAGTCGTTGGTGATGTCATTGATGATTTCCTGACGTGCCGACAGGAAGTTCTTCTCTACCAGTGGCATGTCGTGCAGCAGGGAGTCCACCAAGGCGATGGCACTCATAGCCTTGTCGCCCTGAGTGGCCACGACGTTTACCATGCCGAGCGGTGAGTTGGGATGCAGCAGGCGAGGACGGGCATTCAGGATGCTCCCCGTGGAATATGCCATCGACCTGAACTCCCTCACCTCCTGGAATAGCACCGACGACATGCCGCCACCGAAATACGCCTCCATCAGGCTCGCCGGGATGCGGTCTTCCTGGCTGGGCAGCGGCTTCAAGCGGTCGTAGGTGAAGAAGATGGTCTGCCTTGTCTTCGGCATGTCGAAGACGTAGACCACCGGACTGTCGTAGCCCATCGTCTCCGTCGTATAGTCTTTGAATGCCTCTACGCTCTGCCCTACGGGGATGGCGGCACGCACGGCGGCCTCCACCTCACTGTTGGCCAAGTTGCCGCTGTATACGATGTCGCAGGCACTCCTCTGCACCGCATGGAGCGCGTCGAGAAGTTGCTCGCCGGTCATTTTCTTCATCTCCTTATAGGTGACGCGGTGCATGTCTTCAGCCTCGTTGCCGTATACCACCTTCCTCATCATCGCCCTGAACACATCCGTGTTCTCCTCGGTGAGCGACTTCTCGTCGGCCTTCACGGCATCCTTGATGTTTTTCAGCGACTTTTCATCAGACTTGGCATGCTGGAGGAAGTGGCTCAGCAGTTGCATCGTCGGCTTGAAGTTCTTGTCCACGCCAGTCACCTCTATCGTCGTCTTGCTGCTGGAATTATCGAATGAGATGCTTGCACCTAACTGCTGCAGGGCGACACCCAATTGCTGACGTGTGAGCGAGTCGGTGCCTATCTGGTTGGCGAATCCTGTTGCCCATTGCAGCAGAGGGTCGGCCTTCGTGCCGCGGTTGTAGGCGATGGTGAGGTTGAAGAGGTCGTTGCAGGGGTTCTTCACCGTGTAGAGCATCGCCTGCCCGCCGAGGGATATCGTGGTGGCGTCATGCTCGAAATCTACAAGCCGGGGCTCCACCTCTTCCACGGGAATGGCGGCAAGGCGCTTGGCGTAGTCCGACTCCACATTTCTGTTCTTCGACACCACCGGGGTGTAACCGGGCTGCGACACCTTGTCTTTCTCCACCGAACCGTATTTCTTCTTGAGTCTCAGGAAGGGGGCGTCTAAATAGCGTTTCGCCGCAGCCACCACGTCGGCCCTCGTCACCTTGTCGATGGCGTTCACATGGTCTAAATATTCCTGCCAGCGGTGTCCGCTGCTCATCACCATCACCATTTGCATGGCCCTGTCCTCTATGGTCTCTATCTCCTCGAGGGCATCGCGGTAGGCCTCCTGTTTCAGGGCGAGGAAGGCTTCGTCGTCGAATTTCCCTTCCCCGATGCTCTTGATTTCGTTGAGACACGCCACCTCTGCCTTCTCTGCTTTCGCCAGCAGGTTGGGTAAGAGCAGCATCATGGTAAATCCGGCATCGTTGAGCGATGTGGGTGCTATGGTGGCGGCCATGATTTTCCCCTCGTTCATCAGCGAGTCGAGTTTGCCTGCCTTTCCGTTGGAGAGCAGTTTCGTGGCGATGGTCAGTGCGTTGGCATCCTTGTCGTATTCTGTCGGCGACTTGAAAACCAACATCTCCATGCTAATCAGCGGTATGGGGAGTTTCACCGTCACCGTGCGCTCCTCCCTGATGTCGGGCATCGGCGATGGCACACGGGTGGGCTTCACGCCCTGTGCTATCCTGCCAAACGTACGCTCCAGCAGCGGCAACACATTGTCGGAATCGAAATCGCCCGAGAGCACCAGTCCCATGTTCGACGCCACGTAGAATTTCTCGTAGAAAGCCTTCATGTCGGAGAGTTTCGGATTCTTCAGGTTCTCCGTACTGCCTATCACGGGGTAGGCATAGCCGTTGGTGCCGAAGGCCTCTTTCATAAGCACCTCACGCAAGTTATTCATCGTCTCGTCATCCCCCATGTTCTTCTCCTCGTAGACGGTCTCCAGTTCGCTCTGGAACATACGGAAGACGGGGTTCAGCAACCTGTCGCTGTTCAGCAGGCACCACTGCTCCAGATACTGGGGCACAAAGAAGTTGTGGTAGAAGGTGACGTCGTACGAGGTGCCGGCGTTCAGGTCACTTCCACCATAGAGCGAAATCAGGTTGTTGAACTCGTTGGGGATGGCATATTCCGCAGCCTTCAGACTGAGTCGGTTGATGTCTTTCTGTATGGCGGTGCGGGCAGCCTCGTCCTTCGTGGCAGCCAACTGGTCGTATTTGGCAGAGATGGAGTCGAGCCACGGCTTCTCTTTCGCATAGTCGGTGGTGCCTATCTCCTCCGTGCCCTTGAACATGATATGTTCAAAGTAGTGGGCTATACCCGTGTTCGGACAGTCCTTCGCCCCAGCGTTCACCACTACGGCGCCAAAAACCTTGGGTTGAGAGTGGTCTTCGTTGAGCCACACGGTCATCCCGTTGTTCAGTTTCAGTTCTTTCACCTCAAGGGCCTTAGGCAACTGTGCACTCATCTGTCCGGCGCAAAGCAGTGCCACCGCCAGGCTCATCATCCTTACAAAAAGATGTTTACTCATAATTCACCTAAATTCCGCAGCACTTTAGTTAAATATTTTTTATAAGTTCCTGAGCAACAAAAAGTTGCTCAGGATTTTCCCATGTCAGATTTTTCACTTACCTTAGTGCTGCAATTCAAGACAAGCAAAATCATCAAAGGCATGGCAAATATAAGCATTAAATGTGAACATTCCAAAAATGCGAACCAAATTCTGATGTGTCCAGTGAATAAAGGCAACTTTTGCAGAAAATGTTCGCATTTCTTTTTCCTCATCAGGTTGGGAACCTGCTTTGGTACATGGCCAGCAGCGAGTCTCCTCCTGCCCATATGGGTTTTATCCTTTTGACCGTCTCACTCTCCGCCGCCTCCTGGGCCTGCTCTATCATGCTGCTGGTGTCGATGTACGTCATGGTGGACTGTATGCACCTGTGCCCCATCTCCCTCTGTACCACTGCTAATTGCTTGCCCTGCCTGATGCGTCTTGTGCCGTATGCATGGCGGTAATTGTGCGGATGCAGGTCGAGCGGTACCTCTTCACAGCCCTTATGGGCTGCGATTGCCAGCTGCTTCACTCTCTTCTGTATGGCCCTGGCCGTGACCTTCGTATGCTTTCCCTTTATCTTGGAGAAAAACAGGTATGCCTCCGTGTCCGGCGACTCGCCGTGGAAGCGCGGGATGTACTCCTTCAGTTTGCGGGTGAGAACGGGCGTGAGGTATAGGGTGCGTATATAGCCGCCCTTCCCCGTGACGGTTATAGTCACCTTCCCCTTGTTGTCGGTGTGTATGTCCTTCATCCTGACGGATATGGCCTCGTTCAGTCGTGCGCCTGTTTCGTTGAGCAGGAGCAGAAGCGTGAAGTCCCTCGCCCCTGCGTCGGTGCTGGTGTCGACGGCTCTCATCACGGCCTCGACGGCAGCGTCGGACACGCCTTTGACCTCCGTGTGCTGCACCTTCATCCGTTTGATCCTGGCAGCCTCATGGTAGAGGTGGCCGTATTCGGCGGCGGATCTACCCTCCATGTATTTGAGAAATTCGCGCAAGTGGGACAGACGCAGGTTGACGGTCTGAGGCTTGTTGCCCCTTTGGGCGAGCCACTGCATCCACTTCTCGATGTTCTCGCGCGAGAAGCACTTCCAGGTGAAGTCGCCGGTGGTGACGTGCTGGCTCTGGTCAAGGAACCTGACATACAGGTCCATGGCGTTCTTGTATGCCTCCACTGTGTGGGGACTGCTGCTGAGTGCGGCCTGTTCCCGCCATGCCCCGATGAAGTTGAACATTTCCGCGGCAGTGTCCTTCCTGCTTTTCTTTATGCTGTTCTTTCCCATGTCATTATATGTCTGATTGTGATGATGTGCGATTTGTTTATATAGATGTCTCGCCGGCCAGCTTCTCAAGTGCTGTCTCCAGCTCGGCGTTCACGCCGAAGAGTCGGTAGAGCAGTTCTTCGTTCTTGACGGACTGCCGTGCCACCTTGCCCATGGTGTCGATGCCATACATGGCCAGTTTCTCCGCAATGCCTTTTCCGACCCTCCAGAATTTGGTGATAGGGCGGTAGTCCATTTGGGGCATAGCGGGCGTTTGCATAGCGATGGCTGCTTTCTACATCTCAGAATTGGGTTTCAACCATGAGGCGGGTTATGTGTTGGGTACAAGGCTCATACTACCTATGGCGCTCTCTTTGCTCACCTTCACGATAGGCTACTTCTTCGCCTTGTGGATGCGCCGCCGCCATGCTATGCAGATGGCTGAGATCGAGCGCGGGCTTGAAGAACTGAAGGAATTTGAGAGCTAAACAGGATTTGAAGAATTCTGATAGAACAGAAAGAATTTTTGAACTAAATAGAATAAGGTGATGAAGTATTTTATACTGATTATCGGAATTGTTTTCGTAGTGGCAAGCATCTTGAAGTTGTTGACCATCTGGGGCATCGTTCATATCACTTTGCTTGAGAGAATATCAGACGATCCGTGGGCTGTCTATTTAGCGCCGTTTATACTGCGCAGATCTCATCTACCATGGCATCAAGTGACCGTGCGGATGATGAATAGATTTTGCCAGGCAGTGGGAGGGAAGAACGCCTCCTGCTGCCTGGCAAGTCTATATTGGGGCCATCAGTCAACAGCTATATGCGTGGTGTCTATGCGAGAGGAATATTCACACCTCTCACTGCTAATCCTTCGTCCTTAACATATAGTGCGGCTCATTATCCTCTTCACCCTCTTCATCTGTCGTCACTTGAATCACCTCTATCTTTTCGCCCGAGCGGTCGATGGAGAGAACACCGTACGAATTCTCTTCTCTAAAAGGCTTTTTCTTGTATTTCTCATTCTCTTTCGCATATAACTTTTCGTAATACTTGATATAGCTTTGCGCGGAATCTTTCATTTCTTCTATATATGTGACATCGCTGGTATCTAACTTAATAGTCGTACCGGGAAGGTAGGTCTTGACGAGAGTGTCGCCTACGAGACTCCATTTTCCGGGCATGGTCATCATGGCAGAGATACTTCCTAAGTAGAAGGATGCTTGTGTCTTTTTTGTATATGTCTGCAGGAACGTATGGTCTTTGAAAAACTCAATAGTCTCCACATGATTGTCCGACGACATCGAAAGAGCCCATTTTCCTATCAGTTCGTGCTCTTTCACTGTCCTGCCCGTGCGGTTATTCTTTTCCACATATTCCTTCAGTTCATCGTCGGTGATGCCCATCAAGAATTTACACTGGTCGCTCTTCTGCTTCCATTCTTGGACCACATGATCATAAAATCTCACTCGGGCAGGAGTATATTCGAAGTATAACAGCACTCTTGGGTCTCTCATGCTCTTTGACACTACATACTTTAATACTTCGAGTCGATCGCCGCGATTAGGTACTTCCATAACAAGCTTGAACTCATCTTCTGCAGAGTAAGGCTCGCGGAAAGACGGGTCTGTATTCGTGTAGGTATGATAGTTGCGACGCTCGTAGTAAAAACGTTGTACGATGTCGATAAATTTCGGATTGTCGATGTTCTTCCACGTCTCAGGGCTGCTGTTGAAGATTCGCTCCTTTGAGTCGTCGAGGGTGAAGTCTAAGAGATGAAAAAGCATATTGTAGATAGTATTCAACGTGTCTTTTGACATAGAGTCGGTCTTGTCAAGATTTCCCATCACGTATTGTGCCACCTCGAAAGCCTCCTTTTCTTCTTGGGCCCAATCCTTATAGTTCTGTATTTCGTCATCTATATCGTGAATAACCATCATGGCCATCTGCCGTCCTGCCTTCTTCTTCGCTTTCTGATCCAGCAAGTGGCTGGTGCCGAAGGTGAGAACGATAGAGATGGTGGTGCCGAGGAATGTCATCAGGAGTTCTTTCCACCATGCTTTCCCTGTCCATTTTCGCCCGAATTTGGGCATTTTGAATTTTACGTTCATTGGTGCTTCTATTATGTAGGTCAGAGGGGTTGCCCCCTCTTTCCCCATTAAGAACCGTACGTGCGACTTTCACCGCATACGGCTCAAGTTATTACTAAGTTATCGTCT